>JAEEYU010000029.1 GCA_016288315.1 Clostridiaceae bacterium
AAAAACGGCGACGGTTCCTCGTTTGCCCGCTGCATCAACCGTCAGTGGTCGCTCTTAAAGGAGCTTTCACCCGATGTCACCGACGTTCATATTGACAAAATCGTCGATGAATGCAAAAAAGCGGCAGATGCCCTCTGCATCTGCGGAGCGGGCGCAGGCGGCTACCTTCTTGCAGTGCTTAAAGAAGATGTTTCATTTGATGACTTCAGGGCTTTCGTTCTCAACAATCCTGTCTTTGAAGGAATAAAAGAACCCGTCAAAAAAATATCAGTTTACCTTTAAAAGAATCCAAAGCGAAAAGCGGTGAGACCTATGAAAAACCTTTATATGGCTCAGCCAAACTCACAGTATGGGAATTCCGTCTATTTTCCCTATGCTGCGGGCTCGCTTGTCGCATACGCTTTTGAGGATGAACAGATAAGCAAAGAATATGAGTTCAAAAAGTTTTTCTATAAACGTCTCAGTATCGACAAAGCGGTTGAATCAATTGAAAATCCGTTTTTAATCGGCTTTTCCTGCTATGTCTGGAATTATGAATACAACAAGGCGTTCGCAAAGGCGATAAAAGAAAAATTTCCCTCCTGCGTCATTGTCTTCGGCGGGCACCAGATAAATTCCGGGAGCGACATATGTGACTTCGAATATGTCGATTATGTTCTGCTCGGCGAAGGGGAGGAGAGTTTCCGTCTTCTTCTCCTGCACCTTTGCGGCAAAGCGGAGCCTGAAGAAATACCGAACATCATTTACAAACAAAACGGCGAAATAAAAAGAACCAAGAGCGAAATCACCTGTATCCCGCAGAGAGTATCGCCCTACCTCAAAGGCCTTTTTGATTCCCTTATTGAAGAGGAGGAGCTTGAGTTTTCCTCCATCCTTGAAACAAACCGCGGCTGCCCCAATAAATGCGCCTTCTGCGACTGGGGCAACATAAAGTCAAGGGTGCGTATGTATGACATCGAAACGGTCCGCGCCGAAATCGACTGGATGTCGGAGCATAAAATCGAATACTGCTACTGTGCAGACGCCAATTTCGGGCTTTTCCCGCGCGATGAGGAGATAATCGATTACCTCATAGAACGTCACGCAGAAACGGGCTTTCCGCAGAAATTCCAGGCAACCTATTCAAAAAACAACCCCGAAACCGTTTTCCGCATAAACAAACGCCTGAATGAAGCGGGAATGTGCAAGGGCGCAACCCTCTCTTTCCAGTCAATGAGTCAGGACGTTCTCGACAACATCTACCGCAAAAATATGCCGCTTACAAAATTCCACGAATTAATGCGGATGTATAATCAGAACGGCATTTCCGCCTATTCCGAGATTATCCTCGGACTGCCCGGCGAAACATACGAGTCTTTCCGCGACGGAATCGAGCAGCTTCTCGAATACGGTCAGCATATGTCAATTAATTTCTTCAACTGTGAACTGCTGACAAATTCGATTATGAACGACCCCGATTATATCAGCCGTTACAATATCCGCTCGGTTATTGCCGAACAGCACCAGTATCACGTCGTTCCCGATAAAAACAGCATAAAAGAGTTCTCAAAAATGGTCGTCGGCACGTCAAGTCTGACAGAAGAAAAATGGATTGACTGCAACGTCATTTCCTCCGTCGTCAGGGCGTTTCACAACCTCGGTCTGCTCCAGTGCTTCGCGATTTATCTCTATTACGAAAAAGGCGTTAAATACACCGATTTCTACGAGCAGCTCATTTCGTTTGCCAAAAATAATCCGCAGACCGTCTGCGGCAGGGCGATTGCCTTCCTCTACGGCAAATACAAAAAAATCCTTGAAGGCGACGGCTCCTTTACCTGCAGCGACCCGGATTACGGCGAGCTTATATGGCCGCTTGACGAGGGCACCTTCCTTATGGTCGCAAAAGAGTATTTCAGATTTTTTGATGAGATAACGCCCTTCCTCAACTCCTTCTTTGACGGCGATGATGTTCTGCCGGAGCTTATGAGCTATCAGAAGGCAATCGTCAAAAACCCTTATTCCGAAACGGTTGACCTTCAGGTAAAACACGACTGGTTCGCTTATTTTTCCGACATCTACCAGAACGCTTATTCCGGTCTTCACAGCGGAGATTATACACTGAGAATAAACGCAGGCAATATTCCCCACAATTTGCCCGATTTTGCCCGCGACATCGTCTGGTTCGGCAGAAGAGGCGGTCAGAACATCATAAAGGATATTCAATACATAAACAAAAATACCGATTGATTTTTCTGAAATCAACCGGTATTTATTATTTGTCTGTTTTCATAAATCTTATGCTCAAAGAAGTCCGCAGGTAGAGCATAAGCATCTTAAAATCTTCGGCAGGCGTCTTGCGGTGCGCAAATTCCTCGCGTTTCTGCCAGTCAACAGGGAACTCAACAACCTCAACTCCGCGCCGGATGGGGTCGGCAACCATTTCAAGCGTTGCAGCCCTTCCGTCGGGTCTGAAATACATTGACCTGAAAACTTCTGTCGGAGCGGCTTCAAAAGAATAGGTGTAGTCCGTTATTCCGCGCCCGTAAAGAATGTTCATATAAATCTGAAACAGCTTGTTACCCGCTTTTCTCAATGCGCCGTATCCGTGAAAAACAGAGTCGGGCAGCCAGCGCGAGCCCTTGACAAGCTTGTCGGGATTCTCTTTTGAAAGTCCGATTATCCGGGCAACATATTCGGGTCCGCATTCAAGGTCGCTTGACATTACAAGAATGTGTGTTCCCGTAACAACGGGGAATGTCACCCTGCACGCTCCGCCGAGATATTTCTCCTGCGGCGGCTGGTAAACCGTCTGAATAGACAGGTCGGGGTATTCGCCCTGAAGCTCCGAAATAACCTGTTTACACTCGTCTGTGGTGTAGTCGCAGATACAAATCAGTATTTCTTTGATGTCTTCTTTGTTGCAGTCTTTTGCTATGGTTTCAATACATTTTCTCAGTGAATGTGCTTCGTTAAGAGCACCCATGCAGATGCTAACGGAGTAGTTTCCCATATGAAAACGCCTCCCTCTGTTGATAAATCATTTCATATTTCCGATTATGCAGCTTTCAGGCAGGCAATTATGCCTTTACCTGCGTTTGCACTCCTCTGCAATTCGTGTTAGCTAACGCTAACTGCGGAAATATAAATAATCTTCAGCTCCCGCTAAATTAATACATATTATACATAAAATGTATTGTTTTGTCAAGCTTTTGTTTAATATTATTTATTCTTCAGAACAAGAAAAATAAATAAATATGAAAGGCACCCGTTATGTTTCATAAAGAGTGCCCGCAAAGTATAATCATTCTTCAGCCCTTATATCATCCTTATAGGATGCTCTTCCGAGACGGCCATACCATATAACGATTTTTCCGAAGGCAGGCCAGTCGGGCATGGTGTCGGAATCTCTTAAAACAAGGTGGTGCTCTTTTGCTTTCAATTCGTGAAAATCGTTCACATAAGCATCCGTCAGAAAACCGTGAACGTCATATTTCAGGTCTATTTCGCACTGTTCCTCACAGGGCTTCCTGAGAACGGCTTTCTGGTAGGTCATCAGGTCGTCAAACACATCGTCTTTAATACCGAATGATTTGATAAACGGCGTAACGTTGTCATAAAACTCGTCAAGATGAGTCAGAACATTAATATAATATATTTCGTTGTCGTCCCACACAACATCGCCGCACGGCTCAAAGAAATACTTTTCGCTCGGCTGCCCCAGCGAACGCCTGTTGACGTTGTTTCTCGTCTCAAAAAACAGTTTTGAAGCCAGCAGGTCGGGGTTTGCGTCAAAATAATCCATAATCCCGTCGTAGAAGTCCTCGTAAGGAACATTCATTTCAAGGTGCAGGTAAATGTCAAATGCCCTCAGAAGACCTGCCGCATGGAATATTTTGGTAATAAAAGCAAATGTAAACGAGCGCACCCACATCTCACGGCTCATTGTGTTTGTTTCAATAACAATCTGATTGTATTCGGGAATCATAAAGGCGTCGCCCTGGTAGTGGGGTCTCTCCAGTTCGAGTTTGACCGTCTTAAGCCCGTGCTTTTCAACATATTCCTTCTGCCCCATGCGTGAATTGGGCAGAAGAACGCAGGCGTAAACGTCATAAACAAAGTGAAGCCCGATTTCAAAAAGAGTGCAGATACCTTTTATGAAACTCTCATAGGTCTCGCCCGGCATACCGAGAATAAGCTCCGAATACGCCTTCATATTCTCTTTATTGTATTTTGCAAGCAGATTTTTATAAAAATCAAGGTCCTTGTTCGTTCTGCCTATGTTTTTGAGAACAACGGGCGACATACTCTGGAACGAGAGCGTCGCGCCTATTCTGTCAAAATCGCATTCCTTGAACTTCTTGACTATTGCAAAAACATTTTCAAAGTTGTTTTTTGCGTAGTTCATACGCATTCTTTCGGGATAGCCCGTTTTTTTCTTGACCTCAACAAGAGCGTCGGCAATTTCAAGGTCGCGGTCAAACATTCCGAAATTAGCGTCGGCGCCCCACACAAACGCAATCTTGTGGTCCGCCATCCACTGAACTTCCGCAACAATGCGCTCAAGCGGGAAAAGACGGACTCTCGATTTCAGCAAACCCCAGTCGCAGTAGGCGCACTGGTTCGGGCAACCTCTGCTCGTCTCGAGAATCGTGTTGAAAACAATGTCTGGGTGCTCTTCCACAATTCTGTCAAACCATCCGCCGAGATAGGGGGAGGGGTAGTCAAGAGTCTTCTGGCAGACCGTTTCCGTTCTCTTATATTCCGTTTCGCTTTTGCGGTAAGAGATATTGGGCACCTCGTCAAAACTTCCGCCCGTCGCTATTGCTTCAAACAGTATTCTGACCGTGTCCTCGCCCTCACCGTGGCACAGAAAATCAATGCAGCCGTTTTCCTCAAGCATCGTAAAATCATCGGGAACATTGTGCCCGCCGAATATATTGATGCAGGAGGGGAACAGCTTCTTTATTTCATTTGCGAGCGCCTTGTTGTATTCCGTGTTCCAGCTGTAGCAGGAGAATGCGACAATACAAGGGTTATCCAGTCTCGCGGCAACCCCGGCAACATCCTCCCTCAAAAAGATAAAATCCTTGAAAGCGAAGTTCTCTTTTACAATTTCACTTTCCCACGCGGCGGCGGCAAGCACGCCCGCCGTATAGGGCAGGTAAGCGCTCTGATGGTTAAATGTGGCGGAAACATCCACCTGAACAAAATATACATTTTTCAAACTGCTTCCGCCCCCTTCGCTTATTTTTTAAAAAGATTAATTACAATATAGCACAATAAAAGTATTATTGCAACCGACAATATTAATAAGAATAAATCAGTTTATAAAACAGTTGACTCAGACGCTCTGTTAAGTTTATAATGAATATATTATTTCAGCGAGGTGTTACCTATGGCAAAAAGAAGCTTATCCGTTATATTGGTGTTGGTTCTTGCTTTCTCCTGCGCCCTTGCCGGCTGCTCGGGCAAATCATCAACCTCAGATGTCACTCTCACTCCCGAGGAGCTCAGCGAGAATCAGTCCCTCTTTGAAAACAAGTTCGATTTCAACTACGAGTTCACCGATGACAAAAAAGCAACAAGCTACAAGTCCTTCACCGACCCTCTCAAAGAGGTCTATATTACGCTTCCTCCGTTTGAAAGCAAAGAGGATATCGATGCGGATTATATCAGCGATTTCTTCATCCGTTTCTTCTCCGGCATCGACCCCTACAGCTTTGATTCCGTCGAGGGTGAGGACGGCAGAAAATATGCGTCTATGTCAACCGACAGAGTCTATTCGCTTCTGTTTTATATGCTTCGCGTTGACGGCTACAAAATGCCCTCGAAAGAAGAGAATCCCGACTTTTATGCACAGGACGGCAACGCCTTTATTGCTCTCAGAGAAACCGACGGCTCCGCCTATCACATCACAAAAGAAGTTGACGACGAAACGGGCTGTTATATTATTCTCACAAAGGGCAAAAACGGCAGTGACGCTCCCGAATACCGCCTGGATTTCGCCGAGGACGAATACGGCTGCTACATAAGCTCAATAACGGTCTGAAACACAGTTCGGCATTTTTACCGCCCGTGCAGGGCGGTTTTTCTTTTATAAAACACTTGACAAAAGCATAATAACAGAATAAAATTTAATTGTAAAAAATCAAATTGCAAAAAACCAATAGGAGGCGGTATTATGCAGTTCACTTACAGAACAAGAGGCGTCTGCCCTCAGTTAATCAGATTCAATCTTGAAGGCGACAAGGTGTCGGATATTGTCTTTACCGGCGGCTGCTCGGGCAACTTAAAAGCCATTTCCAAGCTTGTTGACGGCTGGAGTGTTGAAAAAATCGAGCAGTATCTCAAGGGTAACACCTGCGGCACAAAACCCACATCCTGCGCCGACCAGCTCGCCACGGCGGTCCGTCAGGCGTATGACAGTCAGAACGGCTGAGCGGAGGGTATTATGAACGATTACGATGTTCTCAAGCTCGAAAATCAGCTCTGTTTCCCTCTCTATGCGGCTTCAAGAGAGGTCATAAAACGCTACAAGCCCTTCCTTGACCCTCTCGGTCTGACTTATACCCAGTATATTGCAATGATGGTTCTTTGGGACTGCCGCAAAATAAGCGTCAAGGATTTAGGCGAAAAACTCTTTCTTGACAGCGGCACATTGACACCTCTTCTCAAAAAACTCGAGGCGCAGGGCTATATCACAAGACTCCGTTCTGAAAAAGACGAGCGCGTTCTTATAGTCGAAACAACCCCCAAGGGCAGAAGACTCCGCGAAAAAGCGGTTGATGTTCCGCAACAGGTCGGCTGCTGTGTCAGAATAACCGCCGATGAAGCCCAGCAGCTTTACACGCTTTTATACAAACTTCTCGGCACAATGGAATAATCAAAAAGGAGTTAAGCCGTCCGACTTAACTCCTTGCTTTTTATTCAATTATTATTCCCGCTTCTTCAAGCGATTTTGCAAATTCCATCACATCCGCAAGAGCGCTGACGGAATCAATGTCGTATGCCTGCGTAATCTTTCCGGCAATTTCTTCAAGTGAACCGCACGCCGGCAGGTTCTCAATAATAAAAGCGCCCAGCTCGTTTATTGTGATTATTCCGTCAAATACCGATGCCGCCTCGCCCACGGGCACCAGAAATTTGTCGCCCGCAATCTCGCGCATAACAAAGTCATAATTGAGTTTCATCGTTTTACCGCCTCTTACAGTAGTTTTTCATATTCTTCGCACATGGTCTTCGCCATCTCGCAAACATACGGTGAAGGGGAGTCGTAATTCCCTTCCTCGCAAAGCTGCGACGCTGCGCAAAGCGTGCATATATTTTTATATTCGCAGTTTAAACATTTGCCCGGCATCCGCACTTCGGATGCCTTTTTCTTTACAATGTTCCAGCACTCCGCAAAGCCCTTTTCGGGCACGCTGCAGTCAGCGCCTGCGGGTATCATTCCGCAGAAGCTCATATTGCCTTTGCTGTCAACCCACGCGCTCGTCGAGCCCGCACGGCATCTTATAGCCGCGCCGTCCGTCTCGTCAACGGGGCAGTCGCTGTCTTTCTCAATTTCGATTCCCGCGCGTATTCTTTTCGTGCGCTCTCTGTAATCTTCATCCGACAGCAGCCTTCTGTCAATATGCGCCCGAATTGCCGAAACCTCTCTTGCGCTTATTCTGCTTTTCGGCTCGCCAAGTCTTATCTGCGGGAACATATACCCCGTGCCCTTGAAAATAAGGTTGTTTTCCTCACAGAAATCAATCATCCTGTCAAGGTCGTCAATGTTATACTGCGTTATACTTGAATTGATTTTAACGGGAATCCTTCTTTCCCGAAGGCGAGCAATGTTATTTTTGACCGTCTCAAAAGCGGGCACACCGCAGAGATTTTTGTAAGTTTCGTCGCTTGCTCCGTATAATGATGCGTTAACTCTGTTCGGTCTGTATTTTGTCAGCAGGTCAAGAATCCCGTCATTGAGCAGCGAGAGATTTGTGTTGAGCGATAAAACAAAACCCATCTGAGCCACCGCTTCATATATTTCGCAAAAATCGTCTCTGAAAAACGGCTCTCCGCCCGTAATAAGAACAAACAGTGCGCCGGCGTTTTTTGCCTGTTGCGCAATCTCAATCCACTGCTTTGCGCTCAGTTCACTCTCCCTGTGCAGGTTGCAGGCGGAATCGTGAACATAGCACATCCTGCAGCTGAAATTGCAGCGCGACGTCAGTTCAAATGTTGTGTTTACGGGCAATTTGTCCCTTGCCGCTTTTGCGTTGATGTATTTTACAATCAACGGCTCAACGGCCTGCTTCATATCTGCCATATTTTCTCCTCAAGCGTTTTGACTGCAGAGCGGTCGGGAAGGCACTCCATCGTGTAAACGGGAGTTGTCCCGCATATCTTCGCCGCAAAAGCGGATGCCTTTTCGTTCTGGTATTTTTCAAAACTCAGCTGTGCAATTATTTCGGTGAACGCATCAAGTCCGCCTGCCGCTTTTATAATATTTTCTTTTCCCTTTTTCAGCAGAATAACCGCCTTTACTGGCGCGGATTCGTTCAATGCAATCTGCGATGAGCCGCAGTAAGGCGTGCCGTATGCAAAAAGTTTTCCGTCTTCAAATTTCAGAAACGAGCGGTCTCCGTTTATGATTTTTGCACCCGCAAATTTCTCCCACAGAGCCGCCTGCGTCGATTTTCCCTCATTCTTTCCGGCGGTGAAAATCAGCGCCTCTCCTTTGTGAATCACAAAAGAACTGTGACACAAAAAGATTCCTCTTTGCGCAAAAATCTCGGGAAGGTTGAGCGCGTTGAAAATCATGGAGTCCCACAGCCCGTCCGGGTAGTTTATATACAACCTGATGCCTTCTCCGTCTTCCTGACGGCAGGCGTAGTCAATCCTTCCCGACGGCGTGTAGTATGATGAGAATAACCTCATTACTCCGTCTTTGACAAAGCATTCCCTGCCTTCATTTTCAAAAAGCTTTTTGCCCTCTTTTACGGGCAGGGGGGAGGTGTCAACCGTGATTGCAATGTCTGCATCGCACGCCTGCGGGCAGAATGCTTTATACATTTTGCTCGTCTTTATTTCTTCCTCGCTGTCGATTCTCAGAATCAGCCCTGCGAACTCATAGCGTTTACTCTTCATAGGTGATATTTACAACTGCGCCGAGATGCTCCGAAAACCTCTGCTGAATTTCATCAGCGCCGAGTCCGTTGATTGTCGCGCGGTATGTGATTCCGCCAAAGTATCCGCTCTCATCCGCATTTTTGTAATAAACCGTAATTTTCCCGGGCAGATCCTTGCCCGAAACATTCTTTATGTTGAGTGTTCCGTCAGAGAGAAAAACGGCAAATTTGTCTTCATATCCGCCCGGCGCCTTCTCGTATTCACCTTTGAGCGCACACTCGCCTTCAATAACCTTCGTGCTTTTTCCGAGAGCGGTTTTGCTCTTGTCAAGCACGGTGGTTACTGTTCCCGCATGCACGCTGCTTGCCGCAAAGCTGTATTTTCCGTCGGCAGTCGCAACAGTGAATTCAATATACTGGTAGTCGGTCTTGCCTGTGTTCTTTATTTTGACAGCCGCTATGCCTTCAACCTCTTCGTCGCTGCCGTCTTCAACATATTTTCCGCTGTATGCGAACATGTCCGAAACGGCAAGGTCAGGCGTTAAGTTGAATTCGAACTCCTGCTTCTCCTGCGTCACTGCGGCTTCGGTTTTCGTCTCTGTTTCCTGCGGCTGTTCTTTTTTCAGCTTTTCGGGCAGAATAACTGCCGCAGCGCAGCCGGCAATCACAATTACTGCGCCGATAATTATCAATACGATTTTTTTAATCATAGGTTATGTCCTCGTTTTCAAGGCAAAAATATCCCTGCCCGCACAGAGCAGGGATATTCCTTTTATGACATATAGATATTCTGGTCTGCGAGGGGAACGGTGTAGCAGAAATCTTCGGGGTTGCCTTTATAATAGCAAGAATTGTTAGCCTCTGTGAATATAGTAAAACCAAGGTCAGGGTCCAATACCGTGCAGTTGTTTTCGCCGCTGGTTGCGTTGTAAAAGCAGCCGGTTCCGGCGCCCTGAACAAGCGGTATTTGGTGAATCGCAAATGCAGGTTTTGTGTATTTCAGTTTAGCCATTTCAGATTCCCGCCTTTCCGAATAATTTCATAATGCTGTCTAACAGACCCTTTAAGAATCTGATTATCTTTTGGAAGAAGGTGAGGTTTTCTTCTTCGGGCTGTTCGTCGTTGTTTTCATTTTCACCGGGTGTGTTGTTGTCGCCTTGATTGTCGTTGTTCTCCTCGGGCTGTGTTGCAGGTGTTACGGGCTCTACGGTGAGAACGGGTGTTTCGCCGTTTGCACTTGTGTAGCCGTAGGTTTCGGTGAGTATTACCGTGTATTTATACTCTCCAGCCGTGCTTGTCGTGAGCTCGTATGTGAACTGCTTTTCGCCGCTGTCAAGCGTTGTGAAGCTTGTTATATCCGTCTTGCCTACGCGGACTTTGACAATGTTTGCAGGTGCTTTGACGGTGAGCGTTACC
>JAEEYU010000030.1 GCA_016288315.1 Clostridiaceae bacterium
AACGGTGTGTTCGCCCGCGCCGAGCTCAAACACGATTTTTCCGCCTTCAATCTGGCACTCGGAGGCGTTTCTCGTAACTCCGTCGAGCGTGACCGTTTCAAATTCCGCAGGCAGATAAAGAGTAGTCTGAACGGGAACCTCGCAGTAGTATTTGACTCCGTTTACCGTGTTCCACTCGCTCTTTATAAGACCGGACGCGCTGCTGAACTGTGCGCTGACTGAGGTGATATTCTGCTGACCTTCGGGCAGCTCATCGGGAGTTCTCAGGTCAAATCTCGGCGTGAGAACAACCTTTTTAAAGCCGGGCTCGCCGGGCTGAATGCCCGCCATATAGCCATACATCCACTCGCCGATTGCTCCGTAGGCGTAGTGGTTGAAGGAGTTCATACCAACATCGCCGAAGCCCTTTTCTTTTGTGTAGGAGTTCCATCTCTCCCACATGGTAGTAGCACCCTGGTCTATGCTGTAAAGCCAGGAGGGCTCGCTGCGCTGGAGCAGGAGGTTGTAGGCGGTTTTGTCAAGCCCGAATTTTGAAAGCGTCGGGCAAAGAGCGCAGGTGCCGACAAAGCCCGTCGAAAGGCGGTCGCCGTTTTCGGCAATCTGCTTTTCAAGCTGAGCGGCAATCTCCCTGCTGCATACGCCGTCTGTGAGATTAAAGGCGAGCACAAGAACCTTATCCGTCTGGGTGCCGCCCTTGGGCATACCGTCCTTCATATAGTGCTTGTCAAAATATTTCTTCGCCTTGTCGCGGTGCTTTTTGTATTCCTCAACCTTTTCCGTCTTGCCGAGAGCCGCGCTCATCTCAATCATAAGGTCGATGTCGTGAACAAGATATGCGCTCGAAATCATATCGTTTTTGCACAAATCATAGGCGAGCCAGTCGCCGTATCTCGGGTTCGGTCCCGAGTAGCCGTTCTGCTTGATGACGCCGTTTATGTAGTCGTCCATTGAGTCGTAGTGCTCTTCGAGAATTGCCGTGTCGCCGAACATCATATACATATTGTAGGGGATGATAACGCCGGCGTCGCCCCAGGCGGCTGCATTGTCCGCCTTGCAGTAGCCGACCGCGGGATTTACGTCGCAGTAGCCGCCGTTCTTTGTCTGGCTGTCGCGCATATCCTGCATCCATTTGAGGAAGAAGGGGTAAACATCCGCATTGTAGGCGGCAGTCAGCGAGAACGCCTGAGCGTCGCCCGTCCAGCCGAGACGCTCGTCACGCTGCGGGCAGTCGGTGGGAACGCTCAGATAGTTGCCTCTCTGACCCCAGAGAATGTTTGAGAACAGTCTGTTTACAAGGGGGTTCGAGGTCTCGATATAACCTGTTTCGCGGTTGTCGTTGCCGACAACCTCGCCTTCAACGCCGAGGAGCTCTATGTCGCAGTCGGCGGTTATTTCGACAAACCTGAAGCCGAAAAATGAGAACGTCGGGCGGTAAACCTCAACGCCTTCGCCGTTAAGGCGGTAATACGCCTTTGCGAGCGCGGAGCGGTAATTGACCGTATAGACCGAGCCGGCGGGGCCGTCGTTGCCGCGCTTTTTGCTGCCCGAGTCGTTTATGAACTCGGCGTAGCGCATACGGACAACATCATCCTTTTCGCCCTTGACCGTGATTTTAACCCAGCCGACAATCTCCTGACCGAAGTCTATGACCGCCGTCTGCCCCTGTTTAAGAGTCAGAGGGAGGGCTGTGTTTTCGGCGCAGATGTGCGCCGCGCCGTAGTTTGTGCCGTTGTAAACCACGCCGTCGGTGATGTTTATGAACTGCGGGGCGCGTGTAAGCCCTTCGCGCACACGCACAGGTGTGCCGATATAGGGCGAGATTTTGCCTTTGTATGAGACGGAGTCCGCCTTTTCAAAGCCGTCGGTGGAGAAGGAGGGCAGTGACATATCGGCGTAGTCGGGCAGACTGCCGTCGCAGAACTCGCCGTCCCAGATATCCGCCGTGCGGATTCTGCCGCAGACCTTTGCAAGCCAGGTCTTGTCGGTTACGAGCATTTTCGCTCCGCACGTCAGAACAGCGGCAAAGGCGGGCGTTCCGCTGCCGTAGTGACCGCCGGAGATTCTGCCGTAGCACCAACCGGGTGCAACAACGGCGAGAATGCGGTTTTTGCCGTTAACAACGTTTTCGGTAACGTCATAGGTGCAGTAGAGGGTTCTCTCGTTGTAGTTTGTCCAGCCGGGCTTAAACTCCTCGCTGCCGATACGTTTTCCGTTTATGTAAACGTCGGCGCAGCCCAGAGCCGTGAAATAGAGCGAAGCCACTCCGACTTCTTCAACGTCAAAGTCTTTTATGAATACGGGCAGACCGTCGCGCTCCTCAAGGTCGTTTTTCTGGTGCCTCGGGCCGCCCCACGCACTTGCATTCGGGTCAAAATACGGCCTGTAATCCGTTGTGATGAACTTTGCTTTTTCAAAAATCTCGTTAGTGTTTTTGTTGAATAAGCTGTCAAACAAATCTCCCATACGCGCCTCCGTGTTTTAAATAATTAAATTTATAATTATTTTAATAATATCACTTAAAAATGAACAATTCAAGTATATATTATTAAAAGAGCAACACAATATGTAGTGCGTTGACATTTACTGCGGCGGGGTGTAAAATACTTCAGTAATCTTATTTTTGTGAGGTGAAACTCTTGAGCAGCGACGGCGGTCATATACGACCCGGGCACAGTAAAAAAACAGCATACGGCGCATCGGCATCGGTAATAATCCGCGGCTCACGGGAGTTTCGCGGGTAATTGCTTTGTTTTTGAATTGCATTTAATAATGACACCGCCCTTGCGCTTTTGCGGAAAGGGCGGTTTTTTATTATGGAAGACGGTGTTCTTTTAAACATCACTCAGAAATTACTCAACGACGGCAAATACTCCGCCGTCAAAAACATTATGACGGAGATGAATGCGGTTGACATAGCGCAGATTATCTCCGACGCAACAGCGGAGAATCAGGTGCGGCTCTTCCGCCTTCTCCCCACCGAAATTTCGGCGGAAACCTTTGCATACCTTGACACCGACATACAGAGCACAATAGTTGACTCAATCACAAACGCAGAGCTCGGCAAGCTTGTTGACGAGATGTTCATTGACGACGCGGTCGATTTTCTCGAGGATGTTCCCGCAAATGTTGTCACAAGGGTTCTCGCGCACACAAGCAGCGACACGCGCAAAACAATAAACAGGTTTTTGAACTACCCCGAAGATTCGGCCGGCAGTATTATGACTGCCGAAATGGCGGCGTTCAACGTCAACTGCACGGTCGAGGAGGCAATAGCCGATTTAAGGCGCACCGCCCTCGACAAGGAGAGTATCGAAACCTGCTACTGCATTGACAAAAACAGAATTCTTCTGGGCAGCGTCCCCATAAGGCGCCTCATCGTTTCAAAGCCGGAGACAAAAATCGGCGACATAATGTATGACGACGAGCAGTTAATCTACGTTACCACCACAGACGACCAGGAGTCGGTCGCGCAGGTTGTTCGCAAATACGACCTGCTCTCCGTTCCCGTTGTGGATAAAGAAAAACGCCTTGTCGGCATAATCACCGTTGACGACATCGTCGATGTCATCCAGCAGGAGAACACCGAAGACTTTGAAAAGATGGCATTGCTGATTCCCTCCGAAGAGGACTATATGAAAACGGGCGTCGTCAGACTTTTCAGGAACAGAATTCCCTGGCTTCTCATCCTTATGGTTTCTGCCACATTCACGGGCTTCATAATTGACAATTTTGAAGACAAATTAGCCGCTGTCGCAGGTCTTACCGCCTGCATACCGATGCTTATGGACACCAGCGGCAACTCGGGCAACCAGGTTTCAACCCTTATCATCCGCGGTCTTGCGCTCGGCACCGTAAAGCTCAAGGATTATTTTGCGGTTTTGTGGAAAGAGATAAGAGTAGCCCTTATGTGCGGCGTGACGCTTGCGGCGGCAAACTTCCTGCGGATGTATCTTCTCAATTTCGTCACCCACAGCGTGGCGGCAGACAGAATGTTCCGCATATTCTTCGTCGTTTGCATCTCGATGCTTTTCACGGTTGTTGTCGCAAAAATCATCGGCTGCTCCCTGCCTATGCTCGCAAAGGTTCTTCACCTTGACCCGGCGCTTATGGCAGGCCCCATGATTACAACCATAGTCGATGCCGTCTCGCTTCTAATCTATTTCGGCTTCGCAACGGTCGTGCTGTTTTAGCTGAATTTCAATTGGATATTATGAACTGAAAATATGTGCGGGTTTTAGTTAATTCGCACATATTTTTTCTTTATGTTGACCGCCGAAAATTATAATGTTAAAATTATTCTGTTATATATAAATCTTAAAAAAGAGGTGCTTCGGATGAAGAAAATCATCGCATTTGTTCTTGCGGCGGTAACGGTGTTTTTCTGCGCCGTTCCGGCTTTTGCCGCAACTGACGGCGCACAGAGTTTCACACCCGTCATACGCTTTGTGGCGGCGAGCGACACACACGTAAAAGAGGATAACGACCGCACCGCAGACCGCATCCCCGTAATGATGGAGATGGCTTACTCGGCGGCTGAAGAAGACGGCGCTTACAATAAGCTTGACGCCGTTCTGATTGCGGGCGACCTGACCGACAGGGGCACAAAACCCGCCTTTGACAAGTTCAGCAGAGTTCTTGATGGCTCGCTTAAAGACGGCACACGGTTTATCGGTGTTGTGGCAAAGAACCACGACGGCTATGAGATGAGCCGCAAGGATGTTCACGCCTATTATTCGTCCCTAACGGGCAATGACGCCGATTTTCACATTGTCATAAACGGCTACCATTTCATAGGACTTTCCGCCTCAGACAACGATGCCGTTCACTATGATTCAAAACAGTTAAGCTGGCTTAAGGAACAGCTTGACAAGGCAACTGCCGAAAACCCCGGCAAACCCGTGTTTGTAACCCATCACGAGCACGTGCGCAACACCGTTTACGGCAGCTCTTCCTTTGATGGCTGGGGAGTTACCTATTTCACGAATATTCTCAACCAATACCCGCAGGTTGTCGATTTTTCGGGGCATTCGCATTATCCGCTCAATGACCCGCGCTCAATCTGGCAGGGCAATTTCACCGCAATCGGCACAGGCGCGATTTATTACTCGGAGTTTACCATCGACGAATTCCGCGCCTATGACCCGCCCGACTGTCAGGACACGGGCACATTCTGGATTGTGGAAGCCGACGCTTCGGGCAATATGCACCTTCGCGGCTATGATGTTGACGAGGGCAAACAGCTTTGCGAATACTATATTGACAACCCCGCCGACAAGGCGAACAGAGATTATACACCCGCAAAGCAGAAGGCGAAATCAAAGGCACCCGGATTTGAAAAGGGCTCTGCGCTTAAAATCGAACCCGCTTACGGCGGCGGAAAAGTCACCGCTCCCGTTGCCGCATCAACGGACGGAATGCCCGTTGTGCTTTACAGAATAACCGCGAAAAACAGTCTCGGGCTGACTCTTGTCAAAGACTGGGTTCTTCCGCCCTACTACCGCGCTCTGTCTCAGGAAGAGGTTGAATTCACTCTTGAAAACCTGCCCGCGGGCGAATACACAATAAGCATCACCGCCGAAAACGCCTACGGAATGCAGTCCGAGCCGCTTACACTCAAAGCCGGAATCGAAGGTGAAACGGGCTTCGCTGCGGTGGTAAGTGTGCTTAAAATGTTCTTTGACAGAATAGTGACCTTCTTTGAAAGACTTTTCTCATAATTCCGTTCACTAAAAAAATCAACTGTTAAGGAGGATTTATATGGCTGACTGCCCAAAATGCGGGAAGCATCTGCGTATGATTGACTGGCGGCAGACCTGCCCGCACTGCGGAGTAAACCTCATCTATTTCAGGTCAAACGAAAAGCTTCTTGACGACAGCGAAAAGGCGGAGATTGAGCACGCCCACTCACAGCCCAGAATCGACAGGGCGAAGGCGGCGTATTTCGGCTCGCCCGTTGCTATAGCAAGATTTGTCATGACAATTCTGCCCGTTGTTACCCTGCTGATTCCTTTTGTAAAATTCAGCGGGGCACAAGGCACAAAGCTTATTAACCTTGTGAGCGTCGTCAACTTTTTCAGAGGCGGCGGCCTCAACACAATGCTCGGCGCTCTGCCCGGCAGCGCATTTGCGTTTGCGCTTGCGTTTTTGTGCCTGGCGGCGGTTATGTTCCTGATAAACGCAATCTTTCTCATTGCCTCATTCGGCAAACACGGCAGGGCAAGGCAGACAGCCCTTTACGCCTTCACTTTTCTGCTTGCCGTTGACGCTCTTGTCTGCTTTTTCATCGGCAGAGGCGGCATTGACGTTTTCACCAAGCAATACACATCCGCTTCGCTTTACATCGGCGCTTTTGTGTTTATTCTTGCGGAGCTTGCGGCGCTCTGCGTGAACTGCGCACTCTACATCAGAGGCATAAAAGTAAAATACACGCCCTGCCTTATAGGCGGGCTCCCCAAGGAGGAGTATTTCTCACTTGTCGAACAGGGTATGACGCGTGAGCAGATCCGCCGAAAAATGCTTGTGGCTCTTGCTCAGATGCAGGAGGAATACGACAAAAAGGTCGCCGCCGAAGAGGCGGAGCACGAAAGGGGAGGTGAGTAAGAATGGCGGCAAACATCCCGAAGGAGAAGGCGATTGAAATCGCCCGTAACGGCACCGACGAGGAGGTAAACAAACAGCTTCGTCAATACACCGACGTTGACCGCAGAGTCGTTTCGCGCAAAGAGACAATCGGCTACATTCTTTTTACCTCGTTCCGCAGCTTCAACATAAACGGCCATAAGGATATTTTTGCCGAGACAATACTCAAAATCAGTCTTAACCTGCAGTCCGTTTACAACGCCTTTGCAGGCATCTGGGACATAGTCGATGACATCATCATCGGCGGTATTGTTGAAAAAACCCGCACCCGCTGGGGCAAGTTCATCCCCTATATGGCAATGTCGGGCATTCCGCTCGCGATTATGGCGGTGCTCTACTGGACTCTGCCCTACATTATGGGGCAGGCAAACTGCGACAACCTCAACTATATGCCCAAATTTTTCATCTGGGCGGCTCTCGAGCTCATAAACGAGGTGGTCGAAAACTTCCGCAACGTCGCCGTCGGCGGCTATATGTCAACTGTAACGCCTTACCCCACCGACAGACGCCGGCTTATTTCGGTTTCATCCTATGCGAGCATCATCTTTTCAAGACTGCCCGACCTCGTGATTGAATTTGCCATGGACTTCATTACGAACGGTCTTGTCAAAACGGCAAAAAGCTCCGAGCAGGCGCTCAAAAAGGCGTTTGTTATTCTCGGACCGTCAACAATGGTTATCTCGGCAATTATAATCACCTGGTATTGCTCAATAGCAAAGGAGCGCGTTCACCAGAAAATCGAGACCCCCAAAATCAGGGAGAGTCTGCGCATAGTGTTCACCAACAAGCCGCTTCTTGCGAAAATGATTGCGGACGCCTTCGGCTCGTTCGGCACGGGCGTTTCAACAAACGACTACTACCGCTACGTTCTCTATATGACAACGTTTGAAACAATAGCGGGCATACCGTCCGTCTTCTTCCAGCCGTTCGGCTTCGCAAAATACAACGCCCTCGCCTCAAGGTTCTCAACAAAATCGCTCTATATGGTAAGCCAGGTGTTTGCCAAAACGTTCTATATACCTCTGTGGTTCTACGGCAGATTCTTAAAGACGAAGAGCGGCAAATACTTCTTCCAGAGCCGCGTCGCCATGCTGCCGGTAACAGCCGTCTGGGAGTGCATCTACGCCACCTTCTGGGGTGTCAAGAGCATTTCGGGCGACGAGATAGGCAACGAGTGCAACGACTATATCGAGTGGAAATACGGTCAGCGCAACGAGGCGACCTTAGCCGTTGCAAGCACGTTTATTACAAAGATTCCCGCAAGGTTGAACGGCATCATCCAACCGCAGTTCAAGCGCTGGATCGGCTACGACCAGACCGCCTACGCCCAGGCAAAACCGCAGACCTTCAGGGCACAGAAATGGCTGTTCGCCTTTGCGACAATCATCACCTCGTTCACCGTGCTCGGCAGTATGATTCCCATGTTCTGGTATAACATCGACAAAGAAACGCGCGACAGAATGTATCGCGAGTTAAACGAGCGCAGAATCAGAATCGCCGAGAAAATCAATTCCTCTGAAAACGGCGAAGACGAAAACGAACAAAACGCATAAAAACACCCCCGTATCACACGATACGGGGGCTTTTCACTGATTTTTGAAATTACTGCGGAACGGTGTTGATTATTGAGAGAAGCAGGCGGATGAGGTTGAGTATTCCCGACGCCCACCAGCTTGCGGGGTTGAGGGCGGTAATAATCTGCGCTATTGCGACTCCCGCCTCGCCCATGTTAAAAAACTCGCCGAGTATTTCAAGAAAGCTTGTTCCTGTTTCCATTTTTGTTCCTCCTGTGTTAATTTTTAAACAGTTTAATACTTTTTTATATGGTTGTCAATTAATTATTGATATAAAGAGACGGCGTGTGATATAATAACAAAAAACTGTCCGGGAGCGAGTTATGGGTATTTCAGAATTCTTCTACAAAAAAATGCTTGCCATGCTTGACACATCCGAGCCCAAGCCACTTGAGGGCGAACCGCTCGGCAGGGACGGATCGCTTCTGACCTTTGCTGTTTTCGGCGACCCGCAGGTGTCAAACTATATGTTCGCGCGTGAAAACTCGTTTTATTCCGCCTGCAAGGATATTGCCCGCAGCGAGGGCATAGACGCCCTTGTCATTGTCGGCGATATTGTTGAAAACGGTATGAAATGCGAGTTCCGCACCGTCGCGAGAATGCTCACCGAAATCTCCGGCAAGGTGGACCGCTTCTTTCTCGTGCCGGGCAACCACGATATAAGATTCCGTCCGTTCAGGGCGCAGCTCAGAAGATTCCGCAACTTCGCCGCTTCAACGAAGAACGCCGTTGTTCCCGACGAGGGCAGATACTGGCACTCCTTCGACTACTCCTGCTGCAAATTCATTATGATGGGGGCTGACAGGTCGAAGATTGAGGCGTCATACATAAGCCCCGCTCAGCTGAAATGGCTGGATGAGGAAATCGGCAGGGCGCAGAGCGAGAACAAGCCCGCCTTCGTTTTCAACCACCAGACCTTAAAACACCACAACGGTCTGCCGATGACCTGGCTCGGCAAGGGCAAGTGGAGGGGCTCAATCGGTATGCAGAGCGATGCCGTCAAGAAGATTTTTGAAAAGCACGACAACGTCATTTTCGTAACGGGGCACCTGCACTGGGGAGTAAACGAGCTGAGCTATGAGGATTACGGCTCCTACAAGGCGCTCGCCGCACCGACAATCGGAGCGGGCAACCACGGCACCTATAATTATGACACACAGGGCTTTGTGATAAGCGTTTATGAAGATAAAATTCTGATACGCGCCCGCCTCTTCGGCGAAAGAAGATTCTCCGGCACCGAAACCCCCAACGGCGAGGTTGTCATTAAAAGAAAATAACAGATAATGCAAAACGGCGTTCCGCAGGGAACGCCGTTCTTCTTTTTTTACTTCACCTCGCAGGTGAGCCCTTTGCCGTCGTAACCGATAACCAGCGTTGAGCCGGGGGCGGGGTTCTGCGAAATGATAATCTTTGCCGCGAGTGTCTCAACGCCCGACTGCAGAAATCTTTTGAGCGGTCGTGCGCCGTAAACGGGGTCGTAGCCCTCGTCGGCAATAAAGTTCTTTGCCTCATCCGTAATCTCAAGCCCGAGCTGCTGTTCGCCCAGCCGCTTTGCGAGCTGTTCTGTAAGCAGGTTGATAATTCCGCCGATGTTCTCTCTTGTCAGCGGCTTGTAGAAAACAATCTCGTCAATTCTGTTTAAGAATTCCGGTCTGAACGAAGATTTGAGCAGGAGCGAAACGCTGTCTCTTGCCTGCTGTGAAATTTCGCCGTTTTCAATGCCGTCAAGAATAATATCGGAACCTAAGTTCGATGTGAGAATAATAATTGTGTTTTTGAAGTCAACCGTTCTGCCCTGACTGTCGGTTATTCTGCCGTCGTCGAGCACCTGAAGCAGAACGTTGAAAACATCGGGATGCGCCTTTTCAATTTCATCAAACAGCACAACGCTGTATGGTCTGCGGCGCACCGCCTCCGTGAGCTGACCGCCCTCATCGTAGCCGACGTATCCGGGAGGCGCGCCGATAAGCCGCGAGACGGAGTATTTCTCCATATACTCGCTCATATCAATACGCACCATGTTGTGCTCGTCATCAAACAGCGCCTGCGCGAGCGCCTTGGCAAGCTCCGTTTTGCCGACACCCGTGGGTCCTAAGAACAGGAACGAGCCGATGGGCTTTTCGGGGTCCTTTATGCCCGCTCTGGAGCGCAGAATTGCATCGCACACCTTCTGCACCGCCTCATCCTGACCTATCACCCTGCGGTGGAGAATGCCGTCGAGGTGCAGCAGCTTTTCACGCTCGCCCTCCATAAGCTTTGAGACGGGCACTCCGCTCCAGCGTGAGACGATTTTTGCGATTTCCTCTTCCGTCACCCTGTCGCGCAGTATGCTCCCGCTGTTTTGCTGCGCCGTCTTTTTCTCCTCCTCCTCAAGCTCCTTCCTGAGCTGGGGGAGCTTGCCGTATTTGAGCTCGGCGAGCAGGTTCAGGTCATAGTCGCTCTGCGCTTTTTCGATTCTGGCGTTGACCGCCTCGATTTCACTGCGCAGGTTCCTGACCTTGCCGATTGATTCTTTCTCGTTGTCGAGCTTCGCCTTTTTCTCGCTGAAGATTTCTTTCTGCTTTGCGAGCTCCTCCCTTATCTGTTCAAGGTGCGCTTCGCTGAGCTTGTCGGTCTCCTTTTTAAGCGCCGCCTCCTCGATTTCAAGCTGCATTATTCTGTGCGAGATTTCGTCGAGCTCTGCGGGCATCGAGTCAATTTCCGTCTTGATTGAAGCGCACGCCTCGTCAACAAGGTCAATCGCCTTATCGGGCAGGAAGCGGTCGGAGATGTATCTGTCTGAAAGGGTCGCCGCCGCTATGAGCGCGCTGTCCTGAATTTTCACGCCGTGGTAAACCTCGTATCTCTCTTTAAGACCTCTTAAAATCGAGATTGTGTCTTCAACCGTCGGCTCGGCAACAAGCACGGGCTGGAACCTTCTTTCGAGCGCGGCGTCTTTTTCAATATACTGCCTGTATTCGTTGAGTGTTGTTGCGCCTATGCAGTGCAGTTCGCCTCTTGCAAGCAGGGGCTTTAAGATGTTGCCCGCATCCATGGCGCCGTCGGTTTTGCCTGCGCCCACAATCAGATGAAGCTCGTCAATAAACAGGATGATTCTGCCTTCGCTCTTCTGAATTTCGGTGAGCACCGCTTTAAGACGCTCCTCAAATTCGCCCCTGTATTTTGCGCCCGCAACAAGCGAGCCCATATCCAGCGAAAAAACGGTTCTGTCTTTCAGCCGCTCGGGCACATCGCCTTTGACGATTCTTGCCGCAAGCCCTTCGGCTATTGCGGTTTTGCCGACGCCCGGCTCGCCGATAAGGCAGGGGTTGTTTTTCGTTTTGCGCGAAAGAATGCGGATGACGTTTCTTATTTCCTCATCTCTGCCGATTACGGGGTCAAGCTTCTGTTCGCGCGCCGCCTCCGTTAAATCTCTGCCGTATTTTTTGAGCGCATCGTATGTGTCTTCGGGGTTGTCGGTGGTGACATTTCTTGAGTTGCGAACGTTTTTGAGCACGGCGAGAAACGCCTTTTCATTAATGCCGTAGGATGAGAGCACGCCCTTCATGGCGGGCGACGCCTTTCTGATTATGCCGAGCATAATGTGCTCAACGGATATGTATTCATCCTTCATGCTCTGCGCCGCTTTTTCCGCCTCCGAAAGAGCCGCGAAAGCTGACTGCGAGTAATACATATCACCGCCCGACACCTGCGGAAGGGCGCCTATCTGAGTCTGCAGTTTGCTTAAAAGGGAGCTGATATCCGCCCCGATGCTTGTCACAAGCGAAGGGATGAGACCGCCGTTCTGGCTGAGAAGGGCATAGAAAATGTGTTCCTGTTCCACCTGCTGGTTTGAGTTCTGCATGGCGATACTCTGCGCCGATGAGAGCGCTTCAAGACTTTTCTGTGTGTATTTTTCGGTGTTCATAATTCACCCTCCTTTACGGTTTTTTTGTTTTACTGACTATACTTTACAGCAGGGTTGTTAAGAATACTATGCAGAATTATGAACAAATTGTAAACTTTTAGCACTCAACAACACAGAGTGCTAATTTGAAATAATAAAGAATCTTCTGCACATAGATTTAAAACCGAATTTAATAAAAAATCCGGATAAAAACGGCAAAGCCGGTCAGAAATAATAAAACACGGACGGTTTTTTATTATTCATAAAAGCAAAAAGAACGGGCAACAAAACGTTGCCCGTTCTTTTTGCAATTATATTCCCGATGAACTGTTTTTTTGCGATTATATAACAGTTTATTCCTTCTCATCTGCAAATTCGCCCGTGAGGTTAAACGCATGGTTGAGCGGACCGCTGCCTGCACCTAGGTCGAGCATGGCGGCAAGGGCGCCCGAAATGTATTCCTTTGACCTTTTCACCGCTTCGTCAACCGAAAAGCCCTTTGCAAGGTTTGCGGCAACTGCAGATGAGAGTGTGCAGCCCGTGCCGTGCGTGTTCGGGTTGTTGATTCGTCTGCCCTCATACCACACAAAACAGCTGCCGTCATACAGCAGGTCGTTTGCGTCGTTTATGCTGTGCCCGCCCTTGAGAAGAACACAGCAGCCGTATTCTTCAAAAATCTTTTTTGCGCAAGCGAGCATATCCTCTTTTGTCTCAACCTTCATACCCGACAGTATCTGCCCTTCGGGAATGTTCGGCGTGACGAGCCGCGCAATACGCATAAGACGGTTTTTAAGCGTGCCGATTGCATCGTCGGCGAGCAGCTTTGAGCCGCTTGTTGAGACCATAACCGGGTCAACAACAATGTTCTGCGCCCCGTAAAACGTCAGTCTCTCCGCTATAACTTCAATAAGCGCCGTTGACGAGACCATGCCCGTTTTGACTGCGTCGGGTCTTATGTCGGTGAACACCGAGTCAATCTGCGCTTTAAGAAATTCCGGGCTGACCTCGGATATAGCGTCAACTCCCGTCGTGTTCTGCGCCGTGAGTGCGGTTATTGCGCTCATTGCGTAAACGCCGTTCATAGTCATTGTTTTGATGTCCGCCTGAATGCCTGCGCCTCCGCTTGAGTCGCTGCCTGCTATTGTAAGTGCCGTTCTCATATCTTTATCCTTTTTTTAATATTGCGACCAGTCGCGGATGGATTCATCCGCCGTCGCCTTTGCCTTTTCCCAGTTGTTTTTTTCGCCGTCGTCATAAACGGCAACCGTGTAAAAGCCCGC
>JAEEYU010000031.1 GCA_016288315.1 Clostridiaceae bacterium
GAGGTTCCCGTTCAGACTACTCTTTATCTGCCTGCGGAATTTGAAACGGTCACGCTCGACGGAGTTACGAGAAACGCCTCCGAGTGCCAGATTGAAGGCGGAAAAATCGTGTTTGAGCTCGGCGCGGGCGAACACACCGTTCCTCTCAGCTGAAAAAAACAACAATAATCTTAAACGAAAGAAGCGCGAATATAAATGATAAAAATCGGTATAGCCGGCACCAGAGGGCTCTCCTCGCTTATGGGGCTTAACAGCATTGAGGATGTTAAAATAACTGCGATGTGCGACCTTGATGAGGAGCACCTTAAAAGCGCCGCCGAAAAAATAGGCGGAGATGTCAGAACCTTCCGTATTTTTGACGATATGCTTGAAAAGGGCGACATTGACGCCGTCGTTATAGCCACGCCCATGCAGTGCCACGTGCCTCAGGCGATAGCCGCCCTTGAAGCGGGCAAGCACGTTATGAGCGAGGTTACGGCGGGCGTTTCAATGGACGAGCTGTTCTGGCTTTGCGAGAGCGTTGAAAAATACAACAAAATTTATATGTATGCCGAGAATTACATCTTCGACCCGAGAGTTCAGCAGGTGCGCAAAATGGTTGAGGCGGGGCTTTTCGGCGAGCCCTATTACGCAGAGGGGATGTATCTTCACAACATAGGCAATCTCTTTGTTTACCCCAACGGAAAAACCTCATGGCGCTCCTACTGGCAGTGCGGAATCAGGGGCAACTTCTACCCGACGCACAGCATAGGCCCCGTTATGCAGTGGTTTCCCGGCGACAGAATCACCGAGGTTTCCACCTTTTCGCCCGGCGTTTACAACACGCTCGGCTTAAAGCAGGACAGCGGCACTACCTCCATGTGCCGCACTGCGAAGGGCAAGCTTCTCAACATCCGTGTTGACTGTATGTCACCCCGCCCGCACAATATGGATTTCTACCACCTGCAGGGCACAAAGGGCTGCTTCAATTCAAAGGCGCACGGCGACGACATTGACAGAGTCTCGTTTATTGATGATGAAAACGACAGCCCGCTTCACAATATGAAGTGGAAAAAGCTTGAGGAATATGATATGTATCTGCCCGACAGATACAAAAACGCCACCGAGGAGCAGAAAAACGCGGGGCATAACGGCGGAGATTTCTTCATAGTTGAAGATTTCATAAACGCAATAAGAGAGAACAAACAGCCCGAGCTCGACGTTTACAAGGGCTGCGAGTGGACTGCGGTCGGTCTGCTCTCCGCTCTCTCGGTCACAAACGGCGGCAGAACAATGCAGGTGCCCGACTTCCGCAGAAATATGCCGCTCGACGAAAAGAAAATCACTCTTTAAGGAGTTATCCGGTATGATTAAAGTAGGTATTGCGGGCACCAGAGGGCTCTCCACGCTTATGGGGCTCAACAGTATTGAAGACGTTAAAATAACCGCCATGTGCGACCTTGACGAGGAGCACCTTAAAACCGCCGCCGCCAGAATCGGCGGAGATGTCAGAACCTTCAGGGTGTTTGACGATATGCTCGAAAAGGGCGACATTGACGCAGTAATAATAGCAACACCCATGCAGTGCCACGTGCCTCAGGCAATAGCCGCACTTGAAGCGGGCAAGCACGTTATGAGCGAGGTAACGGCAGGCGTTACGATGGACGAGCTTTTCTGGCTTTGCGAAAGCGTTGAAAAATACAACAAAATTTATATGTTTGCCGAGAACGTCGTTTTTGACCCGAGAATTCAGCAGGTCAAAAAGATGGTTGAGGCGGGGCTTTTCGGCGAGCCCTACTACGCCGAGGGGATGTATCTTCACAACATAGCGGATCTGTTCGTTTACCCCAACGGCAAAACCTCGTGGCGCTCCTACTGGCAGTGCGGAACAAGGGGAACGTTCTACCCGACGCACAGCGTAGGCCCCGTTATGCAATGGTTTGCGGGCGACAGAATCACCGAGGTTTCCACCTTCTCGCCCGGCGTTTACAACACGCTCGGCTTAAAGCAGGACAGCGGCACTACCTCCATGTGCCGCACGGCAAACGGCAAGCTTATATGCATAAGGGTTGACTGTATGTCTCCGCGCCCGCACAACACGGACTTTTTCCACCTGCAGGGCACGAAGGGCTGCTTCACCTCAAAGGCGCACCCCGACGATTACAACCGCGTTTCATTTATCGATGATGAAAACGACAGCCCGCTTCACAATATGAAGTGGAAGAAGCTTGAGGAATATGAAATATATCTGCCCGACAGGTATAAAAACGCAACCGAAGAGCAGATAAAAGCAGGTCACAACGGCAGCGACTTCTTCATTGTTGAGGATTTCATAAAGGCGGTGCGTGAAAACAGGCAGCCCGACCTTGATGTTTACACCGGCTGCGAGTGGACGGCGGTGGGTCTGCTCTCCGCTCTCTCCGTTACAAACGGCGGCAGAACAATACAGATGCCGCACTTCCGCAAAAATATGCCTCTTGACGAAAAGAAAATCACTCTGTAATATAACCGAAAGGATAAAGGATAAACACTATGAAAAACTATGCAAGACGATTGACGGCACTTCTTCTCTCTTTACTGCTTTTGTTCGGCACCGCTCCCGCAGTGTTTGCGGATGAAGCCCCCGCCCCGCAGTATGTGCAGGAGGAACAGGTTTATGAAGCGGAAGCTCCCGATGCAGCCGCGGATTATGAGGAACAGGCGCAGGCAGGCGAAAATGAAGAGGCGCTCAACTACGTTCTGCTCGGCGACTCAATAGCGAGGGGCTCGGGCGTAGTCAACTATGAAGACGCGTGCTACGGCAAAATCATTGCCGACACAAACGGCT
Source organism: Clostridiaceae bacterium (assembly GCA_016288315.1). Taxonomy (GTDB): domain Bacteria; phylum Bacillota; class Clostridia; order Oscillospirales; family Acutalibacteraceae; genus CAG-177. The sequence goes on from JAEEYU010000031.1 coordinate 2,807, forward strand.
ACAACTATGTAAACTACGGCGTTGACGGTCTCAAGAGCAGCGAGCTGCTTGCAATGCTCAGAAAGCAGGATGTTATTGAAAGCGTGAAAAACGCCGACATAGTCAACATAACAATAGGCGGCAACAACTTCCTTCACGGCAACATTCCCCTGCTTATTTTCGGCGTTCTGTTCCGCATTGATTCCATACTCGACAGCGTGCTTGACCCCTACTACAAAGACCTTTGCGATATTATCGGAATAATTCACGAGGCAAGCCCTGATGCGGTAATTCTTCTGCAGACACTTTACAACCCTTCAACCGGATTGTTAAGACCTCTCCTGCAGTATGGCTCAGACAGACTCAACGAGCGCATTTTTCAATATGACAAAGAGCACCCCGGCGTTGTCACAATAGTTGACGTTGCCGCAAAGCTCAACGGCAAGGGCTACTGTTTCGCCTTTATTCACCCCACGGCAAGGGGCAATGTTGAAATAGCGAAGATTCTTCTTAAAGTTCTTTATGATATGGGTCTCGGCAAGAGCACCGAGCCCGTAATCAAGGTCCGCGGAATAAACACCATTGAGCTTATTCCCGCTTTCCTTTTCAACCCGCTCAAGATGATTCCGTTTATCTGATATACACGGATTTTATAAAATAAAAACATGGTGAACCCATTTTAAAAAGGAGCAAAAAATGAAAACAATCAGAAAACTCACGGCAATTATTTTATGTATTACATTTATAACGGGCATTCTTTCAATCTGCGCTTCTTCGGTAGGTTACAGTGAGGGCAGAGACGCTCTGAGAAGCAAATTCAGAAGAGCCAACGGTCCGGAAGTTCTGGGCGTGGATGTTGACTACAGTTATTTCTGCCCGGAAAGCGACAACCCCTGCCCGCTTATTGTTTATATGAACGGCGCAGGCAACGGCACCTACAAAGGCAAAGAGCTTGAGGGCACCGATATATGCTTTTGGACAAGCGATGAGTTTCAGGCAAAGGCGGTTAACGCGGACGGTATGTATGTTATGATTCTGCGTTCACCCGACCCGATTTATTTTGACACCTGCCCGCTCAGACCTATGTTTGAGGCAATCAGAGATTTTGTTGACCACCACAATGTTGACAAAAAGCGCATTTTCGTTTTCGGCAGATGTCTGGGCGCGAGCGGAGCGGAACGCCTTATTACAAACTACCCGGATTATTTTGCGGGTGCCTGCCTTATGTGCCCGAGAACGCTCATCTCATCGTCTGAGGCTTATATGCTCCGAAACAAGAAAATCTGGATTTTCTGCAGCTTTTTTGACACTTACTCTCTTTACCCGTTTTTCACCCTGCCTTCATGGTTTAACCTGAGGCTCAACACGGCGGATTCAAAAAACATCATGCTCACAAACAGCATACTCGCACCCCGTGCAGACCTGCTGTTCAACCACATGATTTATCCGCTTCTTGAAAAGAACTTCACTGACTATGACCCCGGTGATTATCCCGGGCTCAGAACCGTTGACGGAAGCGGAAAAAGAGTTGCCTCCCCCGACCCGATAGTTTTCTTCACCTCAGGCGATTTCACTCCCGCTTCAACTGCTCCTGTTGACAATCCCGTCACTCCCGATAATCCCGTCACTCCGGACAATCCGGTAACTCCGGACAATCCCGTAACTCCCGAAAATCCCGTAACTCCCGACAAACCGGATTAAAAGAAAAAGGCGGTTTCACGCCTTTCAAGAAGGTAAAACAATGGCAGAAAAAACTCGCAGAAAAAAGCGGAAAAAGTTAGGCACAAGCAAAACGGTTGTGCTTGTTTTTGCAGGCGTGATTGTTTTGGGCACACTGCTCCTGCTGCTGCCCGTTTCATCAAGGGACGGTGCGTGCTGCGGGCTTAAAACCGCACTTTTCACGGCGACCTCCTCCACCTGTGTTACGGGCCTTGTGCTTGCCGACACCTGGAGCCAGTGGAGCGGTTTCGGGCAGTTTGTGATAATCGCCCTTATTGAAATCGGCGGTCTCGGCTTTATGTCGCTTGCTTCATTTATATTCTTTGTGGCGCGCAGGAAGGTCGGCATTCAGCAGCGCCTGCTTATTGCGGAGTCAATAAGCTCCGACAACAACGGCGATGTTGTGCGCGTTCAGCGCAACCTGCTTATCGGCTCACTGAGTCTTGAAGCCCTCGGCGCGGCTGTTCTGTTTTTGAGATTTTTGCCGCTCTACGGTTTTTCAAGGGCGTTAAAGCTCGGTGTGTTCCACTCCGTCTCCGCCTTCTGCAACGCGGGCTTTGACATAATGGGTTTTAAAGAGCCGGGCAGCAGTATGGCTCTTTTTGCAAACGACGGCGTTGTTCTGCTGACGCTCTCACTGCTGATTATTCTCGGCGGAACGGGCTTTATTGTGTGGGATGAGATTCTGCACCGCAAGCC
>JAEEYU010000003.1 GCA_016288315.1 Clostridiaceae bacterium
TACAGAGAACCGCTCGGCGTTTTTGCCGGCATCATCCCCTTCAACTTCCCCGGAATGATTCCGATGGGCTGGATGACTCCCATCTGCATCGCCTGCGGCAACACCATAGTTCTCAAAGCCGCTTCAATGACTCCCATGACTTGCATGCGCCTTGCCGAACTCTGGCAGGAGGCGGGTCTTCCCGACGGCGTTATCAACATTGTCACCTGCACAAGAAATGAAGCGAACATCCTGCTTGAACACCCCGATGTTAAAGGCGTTTCGTTCGTAGGCACAACAAACGTAGGCCGCCACATCTATTCGACCGCAGCCGCTTCGGGCAAACGCGTTCAGTGCCTTTGCGAGGCGAAAAACCACGCCCTTGTTCTTGAAGACGCTGCACTTGAAAGGACAGCAAGAGGCATCATCAATTCATCCTTCGGCTGCGCCGGCGAGCGCTGCATGGCTCTTCCCGTAGTTGTCGCTCAGGAAAGCATAGCCGATGAGCTTGTATCATACATCGTAAAATTTGCAAAAGAACTCAAAATAGGTCCCGCTTACGATAAGGAATCAAAACTCGGTCCCGTTGTCAGTGCCGCTCATAAAGAGAAGGTTATCGGCTGGATTAACAAGGGCATTGAAGAGGGTGCAACCCTTCTTCTCGACGGCAGAAACACTGTTGTTGAGGGCTATGAAAACGGCTTCTATGTAGGGCCCACAATTCTTGACAATGTTACCGAAGAGATGACCGTCGGCACAAGAGAAATCTTCGGTCCCGTTCTTTGCATAAAGAGAGTAAAGACCTTTGAAGAAGGCCTTAAGATTATGAACAACAATCCCTTTGCAAACGGCTCCGTCATCTTCACACAGAGCGGTTACTACGCACGCGAGTTTGCAAAGAGAACTGACGGCGGCATGGTCGGTGTCAACGTCGGAATCCCCGTTCCCGTAGGCATCTTCCCGTTCAACGGTCACAAGCTCTCATTCTTCGGCGACCTTCACACGCTCGGCAAAGACGGCTTCCGCTTCTACACGGAGAGCAAAACCGTCACCACCCGCTGGTTCGATGAAGAAGAAATGAAGGCAAAAGAGGTTGACACCTGGGACGGCTCCGTCGGCGGCGACCTTAAATAAGTTTTACAATTCAATTATCAATTCAGCCCGCAGAGTGAATGCTCAGCGGGCTGTCCTGTTTTTATCGATATAAAAGTTGACTTTTTTGACCATTCATAATATAGTATATTTATTATGGAGTAATATCGGTAATTAACTTTTCAAAGGAGGCGGAGCATACGCAGACATTAGATTCTTTTCTCATTTTTTCGCACTATTTTTTACCCGTCCTGGCAGTTCTGATTGTTCTGCTTTGCCTGCGCGCTCTTTTGAGAAGGCGTATGCCCTCGCTGGGCAGGGCAAGAATAATAAACGAGGCAAACGGCAAGTCTTATCCCATAAAATACCGCGAAACCTCTGTCGGCAGGAGCAAAACCTGCGACATAGTTCTCAACTACCCTACGGTTTCACGACTTCATGCGGTTATAGTCTGTGCCAAAGACGGCTGGTATATAGCGGACAGCTCCAGCTCCACACTGACTGTCAACGGTCTTAAGGTCAACAAAAGAGCGGATATTGCAAGCGGCGACCGCATAGGCGCAGGCAACGTTACATTGAGATTCGAAAACCTGAAAACCGCTCCTCAGCGTGAAAAGCAGAAAAACACGGCAAAGAAAACAAAATAAAGCAAGAGGAAAATCATGAACAACGCAACACAGATTAAAAGAATAGTAGTCAAAGTCGGCACTTCCACCCTCACCTACGAAACGGGCAAGGTCAACCTGCGCAGGATGGAAAAGCTTGCAAGGGTTTTAAGCGACCTTGCAAATTCGGGCATCGAAATTGCCCTTGTTTCATCAGGTGCCATCGGCATAGGTGCCGGCAAACTCGGGCTCAAGGAACGCCCTGCAGACACTCCCGGCAGGCAGGCAGCGGCAACCGTGGGTCAGTGCGAGCTTATGTTTATGTATGACAAGCTCTTCGGAGAATACGGTCAGATTACAGGCCAGCTTCTCATAACCCGCTCTGACTTTGAGAACGAGGAACGCCATAATAATCTTTACAATGCGTTCAACAAGCTTTTTGAATACGGCGCCGTGCCGATAATCAATGAGAACGACTGCGTAGGCGTTGAAGAAATCGTATTCGGCGACAATGACAATCTCTCCGCCCATGTTGCAAAAATCATAAATGCCGACCTGCTCGTTATTTTAAGCGACATTGACGGTCTTTTCACCTCGAATCCCCGCGAGGATGAAAGCGCAAGATTCATCCCCATTGTTGAAGAAATAAACGATGAAATTCTTGAATTTGCCGGCTCAACGGGCTCCTCAAGAGGCACCGGCGGAATGGTAACAAAGCTCCACGCCGCTCAGATAGCCAGCGAAGCGGGCATTGACACTGTTGTTATGAACGGCAAAAACCCCGAAGATATTTACCGCGTGCTTGACGGCAGGCAGGCGGGCACTCTCATCAAAGCAAAGAAGGTGCAGTAATGACAGATTTAAACAATCTCGGTTCACGTGCAAAAGCGGCACAGAGGCTGCTTGCAAAAGCAGGCGGTAACGCAAAAACGGATGCGCTCAAGGCAGTTGCAAAGGCGATTGACTCAAACAGAAGCGCCGTTATTGCCGCAAACAAAACGGATATTGAAAACGGCCGCAACAGCGGTCTCAACGAAGGTCTTATAGACCGCCTTACTCTGACAGACAGCCGTATTGACGGCATTGTTGACAGCATTCTTCAGATTGCCTCCTCCCCCGATCCGGTAGGCAAGGTTCTCTGGGGCGAGTCAAGACCAAACGGTCTTAAAATTCAAAAGGTCAGCGTGCCTCTCGGTGTCATAGCCGTCATTTACGAGTCACGCCCCAACGTCACCGCCGATGCCGCGGCTCTCTGCCTCAAAGCGGGCAACGCCGTCATTCTCAAGGGCGGTAAAGAAGCAATTAACTCCAACAAAGCAATAGCGGATATTATGCGCAGCGCTCTTGAGGAGTCGGGACTCCCTGCCGACTGCATTATTCTTATTGAAGACAATGCCCGTGAGGTCACAAAGGCGCTTATGACACTCAACGAATATGTCGATGTGCTTATTCCGAGAGGCGGAGCAGGGCTCATAAAGAGCGTTGTTGAGAACTCCACCGTTCCCGTAATTGAAACGGGAGTAGGCAACTGCCACACATATATTGACAGCAGCGCAGATCTCGATATGGCTGTTAAAATACTCGTCAACGCAAAAACCTCAAGGGTTTCGGTCTGCAACGCCTGTGAGAGCCTTCTCGTCCATAAAGATATCGCCGAAATCGCACTTCTCGCCGCAGGCGAAGCGCTTAAAGAAAAGGGCGTTACAATCAGGGGCGATGAAGCCGTCTGCGCCGTTCTTCCCTATGCGGAAAAGGCCGATGACACCGACTGGGGCAGAGAATACCTTGATTACATTATCTCCGCCAAGGTTGTTGACAGTATTGATGAAGCAATCGAGCACATCAACCGTTACGGCACCGGGCACAGCGAGTGTATCGTCACCGAAAGCTATGAAAACGCAAACAAATTCACGTCAGAGGTTGATGCGGCCGCGGTCTATGTGAACGCCTCCACCAGATTTACCGACGGCGGAGAGTTCGGATTCGGCGCGGAAATCGGCATTTCCACCCAGAAGCTTCACGCAAGAGGTCCTCTCGGGCTTGCAAATCTTGTTGCCGAAAAATACATTGTCTGCGGCGACGGTCAGATAAGATAAACCGGAGAAAACTATGGCTAAAAAGAAGAGTAAACTCGCATTCCCCCTGGGTATGCTGATAATTATTTTTTCAATAGTCGGTATTGTCGCCACAGTCAAGGCAGGAGTTACGCTGTTTAAAGATCTGACCGACAACAGCGCTCAAAAAGAGGAATATGAAGAATTTTTGCGCCCCGTTGTCATGTATGACCCCGACCCGTTCGACGATGTCCGCTCTGCCGATATCACTCAGCTTGTCAACGCCGCCATCTGGTCGCTCATAACACAGAGTAACTCCTCAGAAGCGTTCTCTTATTCAACGGGCGACAATGTCGGTATTCTCATACCCGTCGAGCAGGTAACATCCGAATTTGAACGCCTTTTCGGCAAAGAAATTGACATCGCCTCGCAGTATGATTCAATCGATATGAGTTCTCACGACATAACCTATGACTCGGCTCAGGGCGGTTTCATTATTCCGATTACCAGCCTGGAGGTCGCCTACACACCCGAGGTCTATGAAATTGAAAAGAAGGCAAATTCAATTATTCTCTCCGTCGGCTACATCGGTTCAAAGGCGTGGGCAGAAATAAACGGCGACGAGTATGCCTCGCCCCAGCCCGACAAGTTTATGAAAATCACTCTGCGTCAGGGCGATAAGGGCTACTATATCGCCTCACTTCAGTCCGTCAACGCTCAGGAAATCGCAAACGCGCCCACTGTTGCGGCAACTGTTGTTTCGGCAATTCCGAGCAATATAGCCGATGAAAACGTCATAGCGGAAATAACCGAAGGCGAAACATCGGTCGAAGATGAAGCCGGCGAAGACTCAACCGCCGAAGAAGGCGAAACGGATGAAAATTCCGAAGAAGAAACCACCGAAGAAACCACAACGGCGGCATAACCAGACAATAAAAATTACGGCTCACACAACGTCGATGTGTGAGCCGTTTTTGCTGTCTGTTTTATTTTAAAGTAACTATTGTAACGCCGTCCTCGCCCTCGCCGTAAACTCCGAGCCGCGAGGTTTTAACATAAGGTGATGTTTTGAGGTAGCGTGAAACTGCGCTTCTCAGAGCGCCCGTGCCCTTGCCGTGAACAACGGTAAACTCGTGAAGCCCCGAGCGCATCGCACTGTCAAGGAACATCTCAAGTTCCATAATGCACTCCTCAACCGTCATTCCTCTCAGGTCAAGGCGTGTTTTTGCCTCTGAGTTGAGCTTTCCGGTCACTCCCTTTGTGCTTACGGTATTCTTGTTCTCCTTTTTCTTTTCACTTTCTATAAGCTTCAGGTTTTCAAGCTTCACTCTTGTTTTTATTGAACCCGTCTGCACCTCAACATTGCCGTTTTTGTCGGCGGGTGAGAGCACCGTCGCCGTTTTGCCGAGGTCGCGTATAAGCACAGAGTCGCCCTTCACAATGTCGCGGGGCAGAACATAATCTTCATCATCGTCTGCCTCCGTAACGGGGTCCGTTGCGCTGTCGATTGCCTCAATCCCCTTTTTGACCATCGAGCGCGCACGTCTTGCGAGCTCCGCCTTGTCATTTGTTTTATCTTTTTCTTTTTTGATTTTTTCAATTTCCTGCAGAAGAGTATATGCCTCGCGTTTTGCCTGTTCAACGAGTTTTTCCGCCTGTGCCTTCGCCTTTTCCGTCTCCTGCTCGCGGATTTTTGCCGTCTCCGCTTTAAGACGCTCGATTTCGCGCTTATCCTCCTCCGCTTTCAGCGCAAGTGTATTGGCGCGGTCAAATTCACGCTCCATTCGCAGACGTGTTTCCTCGAGCTTGTCAACCACGTTTTCAAACTCCTTGTTTTCAGATGAAACAAGGTCGTTTGCTCTCGCCACAACCTCCTTGTCAAGGCCGAGACGCTCGCAGATGGCAAGGGCGTTCGACTTGCCCGGTGCACCTATAATAAGGCGGTAGGTCGGCCGCAGGGAAGTAATATCAAACTCACAGCTCGCATTTTCAACCCTCGGGGTTTCGAGCGCATACGCCTTTAGCTCTGCATAGTGCGTCGTTGCGGCAATAACGGCTCCCCTGAAATGCAGGGTTTCAAGAATAGCCATAGCTAATGCGGCGCCCTCGACAGGGTCTGTGCCCGCACCCAGCTCATCAATCAGAACAAGGCTCGAATCTGTAACCTCGTCGAGGATATTGATTATATTAACCATGTGCGATGAGAACGTTGAGAGCGACTGCTCAATGGACTGCTCGTCGCCTATGTCTGCATACACGTTGTTGAAAACTGAAATCTCGCTTCTGTCGGCGGCGGGAATCATCAGCCCGCACATGCTCATAAGCGTCAGCAGACCTATTGTTTTGATTGAAACGGTCTTGCCGCCCGTATTGGGTCCCGTTATTACAAGCGTATCAAAATCACCGCCCAGACGGATATCAACCGCAACAACCTTTTTCGGGTCTATGAGCGGATGCCTTGCCTGACGCAGGTTTATTATGCCCTTGTCGTTAAGCAGCGGCGGGCATGCCTTTAAAGAATAAGCAAACTGCGCCTTGGCAAAAATCAGGTTTATTTCAACCGCGCACTCGTAACTGCTCTTTATGCTGTCTTCAAAATCGCCCGCCTGTGCTGAAAGTTCCGCTAGAATGCGCTCTATTTCCTCGCGCTCCTTTGTCTGCAGCACCCTTATTTCATTGTTCGCTTCAACAACGGCCATCGGCTCAATAAAAACCGTGGCACCGCTCGCAGAGGTGTCGTGAACCATACCGGGCACTTCGCTTCTGTGCTCGGATTTAACAGGCACAACATATCTGCCGTTTCGCTGCGTTACAATGGAGTCCTGAAGAATCTTCGAGAATTTCGATGAGCGTATGAGCTTGTCGAGCTGTTCGCGGACCTTTGACTCCTGCACCCTTATTTTGCGGCGTATATCATAAAGTGTCGGCGAAGCGGAGTCGGCTATTTCCTCTTCGGAAACTATTGCTTCAAATATTGCGCTTTCAAGAAATTTGTTGGGCGTGAGAGCGTTGAAAAGCGAGTCAAGCGAACACTCAACACCTGCATTGGATTCTCTCCACTGTGAAAGCGACCTTATTGCACGCAGAGTTCCGCCCACATCCAGCAGCTCCCTCGGGTTGAGAACACTGCCTGCGTTTGCCCTGCTTAGTATGTTGTTGACATTTTTGAGCCCTCCGAAGGCGGGACCTCCGAAACGGGCGAGAAGCATGTGGGCATCCTTGGTCTGATTCATAAGCACCTGTGCCAGGGCAAGATTAGTCTCCGGCGTAAGCGCCAGAGCCGCCTCCCTTGCATCGGGGCAGGCGGTGAATTCAGCCAGCATCTGCAAAACCTTGTCAAATTCAAGTGCGGTAAAATGTTTGTTCATAGTAAAACCTTCCGGGGATAAAATGGTGATTACAAATAATAATTAACAATATGCGCCCGACTCCGAAGTGCCGGGCACATAAACAGTCTTATATCAATCTTCAGCGGGAGCTGCTTCTTCAACAGTTTCCGTCTGACCTTCCGCAGCATGGCGCTTGCTGATAAGTTCTGCAAGAATCTCCTTATGCTTTTTGTCGGGAAGAGCATATTTAAGCGTGGGAATTGCAGCAAGAACCATACCTACGGCAGGCGGGATGGAGATAAGGAAGAACATTGCCGCCGCATATTTTCCGCCGTTGTATGCCTTGAAATCCGCTCCGTTTACAAGTGCGTTGTTGAGGAGAGCAACGTTTTTGTCTGAGAAACCTACTATAGCATAAACTGCACCTGAAATAAGCGATGCAATACCTGCCGAAAGCTTTGTGATGAATGACTGACCGGAGAAGAAAACGCCGTCGGGGCGAATGCCGTTTGTGTATTCCTCATAGTCAACGCAGTCGGCAATCATAACAGACTGAAGAACGTTGAGCGAACCCATTGAAGCGGCAGCCATAAAGAACAGAACCGACATAACCGCCATGCCTACCCAGGTAAGAACATTACCCTTTGAAACAAGGAAGAAACCGAAAATAAGCGCAAAGGGGATGGCGCCGAAAAGAGTGAAGAAGTTGTAGAGCTTTTTCTTTTCAAACTTTGTAATAAGCTTGGGAACAAACAGCGGGAATCCGATCATTCCGCCGAAGAGACCTACAACAAGAATGAGAATTTTGAGAACGAGTGCCACATTGAGCGCTCCGTCAACAAACAGGGTCTTGCCTATGTCATTGTTGAAGAAGTAATACATAACCAGAGTCATTGCAACAATGGATAGGAGCTGAATGGGGCTTCTCAGAATACCGGAGATAAGAATCTGACGGAAGGGCTTGTTGCCGAACATAATCTGGAAGTTCTCTTTGATTGAATATGTTTTTTCGCTCTTTGCCGAAACCTTTTCTTTTACGGAGAGACCGGCGACCTGGAAAAGAACGGAGGCAAAAACAGTCATAACAATGGCGAGCGCTATGTAAGCAGCCCTGAGTGAATGCGCCTCGTCCATACCCCTTGCCTTGAACATACCCTGGAAGGCGGGCGCTATCATTGTGAAGAGTGTGCCTATCATACCTACATTGGCAACTGCACGTGCAAGTGTGAGCGCCTTTGCGCGGTCCTGCTGGCTCTCTGTCATAAGCGAGGTAACGCCCCAGAGAGGAATGTCGCCTATTGTATAGGTCATACCCCAGAGAACATAGGAGAACGCTGCCCATGCGATAATAAGAGCCGCCTTGCCGCCTGTCTTTTTAACAAAGCCGAGCTCGCTCTGGAACTCCTGAAGAATCGTCTCGGCAAGGGCAGTGTCAGTCAGGGGTTGCTTGTCGGCAGTGTAAACCATAACCTTTGTCTTTACGATGTTGCCTTCTTCATCCATAAGGGTTTTGCCGCTTGCGTCCTTCTGAAGCTCCCAGGAGCCGCCTGCGGGAACCATATAGTATTTGCTGCCGTCATACTCAAACTCTTTCACAAGGTCGCTGTCAACAAACGCAACATAGGCGTTCTGCTCCTGAAGCGCAACCTCGTGAAGGTCGTTGGGCTCGGCATACATATTATTGATGAACGGGAGAATGGTTGTAACCATAATAATTGCGGGAACAAAAAGAAGATAGGGCTTGCATTTACCCCATTTTGTGCGGGTTTTGTCAACGATTGTGCCCATCATCGGGTCGTTGACGGCGTCCCATACTCTTGCAAGCGCAAAAATCAGCGAACAAGCTATTGCCGGCAGAAAGATAACGCTCTGAAAATAGAACGCAAGGCCGGTCGCAATAATGTTGTAGATGATGTTCTGACCCGCAAGGCCGGTGAGATACCCCGCCAGCTCTTTTTTTGTGTAGGTGGCGACAGTGCCGCTTTTTGAATTGCTCATGTCAGTCTCCTTTGGATTTATTTTAAGCCGCACGGCTTTATTCCCTTAACAGTTTATTGTAAAAATCGAGCGCACGGTAGTTTGCGTGCGTCTGATTAAGCAGGCAGCGTTCGCTTAGAGATGCCGCCTTTTTAAGCGATTCGGGTGCAAGTTCAAATGAGAAAAGCTTTTCAGCCGGCGCCGTGCATATATGGCGCATGGCGTTGAGTATTCCCCTTGTTATTCTTTCGCCGGCAGGTCTGCAGCCGGCACAGTAAATGCAGCTGTTGTGAACGTCAAAAAACACATCGCCCTCCGGCTCTCCGCCGCAGACGGCGCACTCGCCGAGAGCGGGCATATAGCCCGAAAGGGTAAGCATTCTCAGTTCAATAACCAGTTTAAGAAAAATCTGCTGTCTTTTCTCGTTGACAAGCATATAAAGGCAGTTGAGAACAAGCTTCAGGTAATCGTCCGCCCATTCGTTTTCGGGTGCAAGTTCAACTGCAAGCTCGCAGAAATACTGTGCGAGCGAGAGTTTTTCGATGTCATCGCGAAGGCGGAAAAAAGTCTCAATGCTCTGCGCGTCGGCAACGGTGTTGCTGTCTCTGCCCTGAAAAAATGTAAAGTGCGAGTAGCACAACGGCTGAGTTGCCCCCTGCTTCGGGCTCCTCAGTTTTTTTGCCCCGTTTGAAAAGGCGCGCACAATGCCGTATTCTTTTGTAAGAACGGTTATAATCCTGTCGCTCTCGCCCACATCGGCGCTTTTAAGAACAAGACCGTCGGTTGAAAACTTCATAATCAATCAAGCCCGAAATTGTGTATTAAACCCTCTCTGTTGCGCCAGCCCTCTTTGACCTTGACCCAGCAGCGCAGGTTGATTTTGCAGTCAAAAAAACGCTCCATGTCAATCCTTGCACGGGTGGAAATCTGCTTGAGAGCCGCTCCGTTTTTGCCGATTATTATTCCCTTGTGGCTCTCACGTTCGCAATAGATTGTAGCCTCTATGTCGATTATATCCGCAGTGTCGCGTTCGCGCATGCTCTCAATGCAAACCGCCGTTCCGTGCGGCACCTCCTTGTCGAGGAGGTTGAGCATCTTTTCGCGTATTATCTCCGCCGCCAGCACCCTCTCGGGCTGGTCGGTCAATGTGTCGTCGGGGAAGAAATGCGGTGACTCGTAAGCGAGTTTTTTCAGCTCATCCTTAAGCTCGTCAATTCCTTCTTTGCGCAGGGCGCTCACCGGCACTATCGCTTCAAAATCATACAGCGGAGCGAACTGTGCTATTCTTCTGAGAAGCTGTTCTTTATCTTCAACGGTGTCAATTTTGTTTATTGCAAGCACGGCGGGAATTTTCCCCGCTGAGATTCTTCTGAGCAGTTCCTTTTCTTCATCGCGTATTTCACCCGCCGGCTCCGTAACAAACAGGCAGGCATCAACGCCCGACATACTGCTGCCCACGGCTTTGATCATTTTTTCACCGAGCTTGTTGTGAGGGCGGTGAAAGCCGGGAGTGTCTGTAAAAACAAGCTGAACGCCGTCGTCCTCGGTAAGCACGCCCATAATTTTTGTTCGTGTTGTCTGCGGCTTACTTGAAACAATGGCGATTTTCTGCCCTATCATTTTATTGAGTATGGAGGACTTGCCCACATTCGGGCAGCCCACTATTGAAATAAATGCGGTTTTCTCTGTCATATTATTTCCTTTTTCTGCCGGGTATTCCTTTGAATATGAAAATCACGCTGAGCGTCACGCACAAAACAAGAACGGCGAGCATATAAAGATGCTCTCTGTAATAGGCAAACATTGCCCTGAATGCGTCGGGCTGCCACAAAATCGCAATACCGCAGGCAACGGCAAACAGTGCGCTCACCAGCACGGCACCCGCAGCGCAGTCCTTGGCGATTCTGCCCGGCTCGGTAATCTCCGTTGAGGCGTGGTCAACAGCTCTTTCTATTGCGGTGTTGAAAAGCTCTCCCGCCATAACCGCAGCACTGACGGCGAAAAGAACCGCATACTGCGTGCGCGTCACGCTGAACCAGTCGTGAACGCCAAGAAAATAAAACATGTAGGCGCAGAAGGTCAGATGTATGCGCATATTGCGTTCTTTTTCTATGCAGACTATTATACCTTTGAACGCATAAACGAAACTCTTGGCAAGGTCTTTCACGGCTTACTCCTTGTCCATATAATAACTTGCGTTGCGCTTTAAACCGAGCTGGGTGAGAACCGTCTCCTCTTTTTCGCGCATACGCACACTCTCCATACCGCCGTTTACGTGGTCGTAGCCGAGCAGATGCAGCATTGAATGAACGGTTAAAAAGCCGATTTCACGCTGTAAGCTGTGCCCGTAGGTTTCCGCCTGCGCAACGGCGTGGGGAATTGAAATAACTATGTCGCCGAGCATTTTTGCGCCCGTGTCGGGGTTTAAATCATAAACTCCGTTTTCTCCGAGAGGGAACGACAGCACATCTGTGCTTGCATCTATGTCTCGGAACTGCCTGTTGAGAGTCTGAATTGCATCGTCGTCAACAAATGTAACGCTCACCTCGGCAGCACCGTCAAATTCTTCAAGCGAAAGCACGGCGTGGCAGCACTTGCGCACAAGCAGGCGCACGCCAGTGGGTATTTTGCAGACCTTCTGGTCGTTGGTTATGATAACCTTAACTTTGCCGATCATTTTCTGTTCCTTTCTTCCTCCTGTCTCTGGTATGCTTTTATAATATCCTGAACCAGTCTGTGGCGCACTACGTCCTTTTCATTGAAACGCACCGTGCCTATATCTTCAATATTCTTCAGTAGTTTTGTGGCATCCTTGAGTCCCGAGCGCTTGCCTTCGGGCAGGTCTATCTGCGTGATGTCGCCCGTTACAACCATCTTCGAGTTGTAGCCCAGACGGGTGAGAAACATCTTCATCTGCTCGCTCGTTGTGTTCTGCGCCTCGTCGAGAATGATGAAGCTGTCATCAAGCGTGCGCCCGCGCATATAGGCAAGTGGAGCCACCTCTATTTCACCGCGTTCAAGGTGTTTCTGATAATTCTCCGCTCCGAGCATATCAAAAAGAGCATCATAAAGCGGTCTTAAGTAAGGGTCAACCTTTGACTGCAGGTCGCCCGGCAGAAAACCGAGCTTTTCGCCCGCTTCAACCGCAGGCCTTGTAAGAATTATTCTGTTAACCTCTTTAGCGCGGAAGGCGGTGACCGCCATGGCAACGGCAAGATATGTCTTGCCCGTGCCGGCAGGACCGACGCCGAAGGTTATGGTGTTGTTGCGTATTGTTTCAATATATCTTTTCTGACCGAGCGTTTTGGGCTTTACGGGCTTACCTTTTGATGTTATGCATACGCAGTCCGCCGTCATCTGCTCAAGCTTGTCCTCGTCGCCGTCTTTTACGAGTGAGAGAACATACCTCACGTTCTGGTCGCTGAGAGTCTCGCCTCTGTTGATAAGAGTGAGAAGACCGTTTATTGCGCGCACACCCTTTGCGACATCCTCCGCTTCGCCCGCAACTTTAAGCTCGGAGCCGCGGCTTATTACGCTGACCTTGAATTCTTTTTCAATTGATTTTATGTTCTCGTCAAAACTGCCGAACAGGCTTACCGCCTGCTCCATGCGGTCGACGTTTATTATCTGTTCATACATAAAATGACGCCTTTCGGAGCACAGTCTTTCATTTTCATTTCATTGTAACACATAAATTTTTAAAAGTCATTAAATTTTCAATATTTTTTATTATTTTTAACTTTATAATTGAAGGGCTTTCCGCTGTGCCGCATCCGCTCTTAATTTTTCTTTACAATTCAAATTTTATATATTATAATGATTTTTTGTAATATGTTTTTGGAGGCACACTATGGACTACAAAATTTCGGAGGGTCTTGCTTCACTCAAGCCCTCGATAATACGTGAAATACTTAAAGAAACGGGCGGTTCAAGCACTATCCCCTTTGCGGCAGGCAATCCCGCTCCCGACGCCTTCCCCGTTGACGATGTAAAAGAAATCATCGGCGAGCTGTTTGAGAACAACCCCATTCTCGCCCTGCAATACGGCGTCACCGACGGCTATGCTCCCCTTGTTGCCGAGCTCGAAAAGCTCTGCCGTGAGCGCTACAATGTTATGACACCGGACGACGGCGTTATCGTCACATCGGGCGCACAGCAGGTTATGAGCCTTCTCTCTCACGCCCTTCTCAATCACGGCGACACCGTCATCTGTGAAGAACCTGCTTTCATAGGTGCTCTCAACTGCTTCCGCTCGTTCGGCGCAAAGCTTGTCGGCGTTCCGCTTGAAGCGGACGGTATGAATATTGAAGCACTTGAAAAAGCGCTTGAAAACAATCCCGGCGCAAAGTTCATCTACACAATTCCCAACTTCCAGAACCCCGCAGGTTCAACCACCTGCTTTGAGAAAAGAAAGGCGATTTACAACCTCGCAAAGAAGTTCGGCGTTGTCATTCTCGAAGACAATCCCTACGGCGAAACAAGAGTGTCCGGCGAGGATATTCCAGCCATCAAAACAATGGATGACAGCGGTATCGTCGTTTATTCCGGCTCGTTCTCAAAGATTGTCGCACCCGGCATACGTGTCGGCTTCGTCTGCGCCAACAAGGCGCTTCTCGCCAAGATGACTGTTGTCAAACAGACTCAGGACGTTCACACCCCGATTATGTCGCAGTATATAGTTTACAAATGGCTGCACGATTACGACTACGAAGCGCATATTGCCAAAATCAAGAGCATCTACCGCAGAAAGCTCAACCTTATGTGCGACCTCATCGATGAAGAGCTCGGCGATTACGTTGAATATGTCCGTCCCGAAGGCGGTCTGTTTGTATGGTGCAAGCTCGCCGACAAATTCGATATGCTCACATTCGTCAAAAAAGCAAGCGCCGCAGGCGTGGCAATTGTTCCCGGCAACGCTTTTCTCTGCGATGAAGCCGCATCAAGCAGATATGTCCGCCTGAACTTCTCGACCCCCTCCGACGAAGGCATCGTTAAGGGCGTGAAGATTCTCGGCGAAGTTGCAAGGAATTACTGATAAACGGAGAATAAATATGGAAAACACCGCACCAGAACGCAAAAAAAGAGTGCTGAGTCTTATTCAGCCCACCTCCGTGCCCACAATAGGCAACTATTTCGGCGCACTTAAAAACTGGAAAAATATGAGCGAGGAGTATGACTGCATCTACGGAGTGGCAGATCTTCACGCTCTCACCGTCCACCCCGAGCCCGCTCTTCTGCGCAAACAGTCGCAGGAGATGTTTGCCCTTATGCTTGCAATCGGTCTTGACCCTGAAAAGAGCATTGTCTTTTTCCAGAGCCATGTTCACACTCACAGCGAACTTGCCTGGATTCTCAACTGCTACACCCAGTTCGGCGAAGCGTCAAGAATGACTCAGTTCAAAGACAAATCGCAAAAGCACGTCGGCAACGTCAATGTCGGTCTGTTTGACTACCCTGTGCTTATGGCGGCGGATATTCTGATTTATCAGGCGGATTTCGTGCCCGTCGGAGCCGACCAGAAGCAGCACCTTGAGCTTGCCAGGGATATTGCCGACCGCTTCAACACACAGCACGGCAACACCTTCACTCTGCCCGAGCCCTTCATCGGCAAGGTCGGAGCAAAAATCGCAAGTCTTCAAGATCCCACTCAGAAAATGTCAAAGTCAGATACAAATCCGAAGGCGTCCGTTTCACTGCTTGACGCCCCCGATGTCATAATCAAAAAATTCAAATCCGCAGTCACCGACAGCGAAGCGTGCGTCCGCTATGCCGACGGCAAAGACGGCATAAACAACCTTATGTCGATTTACTCCTGCTGCACCGGCAAAAGCTTTGATGAAATCGAAAAAGAATTTGACGGCAAGGGCTACGGCGATTTCAAACTCGCTGTTGCGGAGGCGGTTGTTTCGGAGCTGAAACCCGTTCAGGACAGCTACGCAAAACTCATCAATGACAAAGCTTATCTCAACGAGTGTGCAAAGAAAGGCGCCGAAGCCGCCCTCAGACTCTCATACCGCACTCTCTCCAAGGTTCAGAAAAAGGTCGGACTGTATCAGTTATAATTGCAATTTTGCATATTTTTTGTTGATTATGCCGATTATTGAATATTAATGCATATTTTGCTTGACTTAGTGCATAAATGTTGTATAATCATTGCATAAATATAATATCAGCGGAGGAATACAAAAATGAAAGAAATCAAAAAAGTCGTTCTCGCCTATTCCGGCGGTCTTGACACCTCAATAATCATCCCGTGGTTAAAAGAGAACTACAACAACTGCGAAGTTATTGCCGTTTCGGGTGATGTCGGTCAGGGCACCGAGCTTGACGGCCTTGAAGAAAAGGCAATCAAAACAGGTGCTTCCAAGCTTTACATAATGGATCTTAAAGATGAATTCGTTAAGGATTACATCTTCCCCACCCTCAAGGCAGGCGCCGTTTATGAAAATGACTACCTTCTCGGCACCTCGTTTGCCCGTCCCCTTATTGCGATGAGACTTGTTGAAATCGCAAAAAAAGAAGGCGCCGATGCCATCTGCCACGGCTGCACCGGCAAGGGCAACGACCAGGTCCGTTTTGAGCTCGCAATCAAGGCGTTTGCTCCCGATATGCAGATTATCGCCCCGTGGAGAATCTGGAGCATAAAGAGCCGCGAGGAAGAAATCGAATACGCCGAGGCGCACAATATTCCTCTTAAAATAAACCGCGAAACCAACTACTCAAAAGACAAGAACCTCTGGCACCTTTCGCACGAAGGTCTCGACCTTGAGAACCCTGCAAACGAGCCGCAGTATAACAAGCCCGGCTTCCTCGAAATCGGCAAATCGCCCGAGCAGGCACCCGACAAACCCACCTATGTCAAGATTCATTTCGAGAAGGGCGTTCCCACAGCCGTTGACGGCAAAGAAATGGGCGGCGTTGAGCTCGTTGAATACCTCAACAAGGTCGGCGGCGAAAACGGCATAGGTCTTTGCGACCTTGTTGAAAACCGCCTTGTCGGTATGAAGTCGAGAGGTCTTTATGAGAACCCCGCCGGCTCCATCCTTTACAGAGCTCATCAGGTTCTTGAAACCATCTGCCTTGACAGAGACACAGCTCACTACAAGGCACTCGTGGCACAGCGTTTTGCCGAGCTCGTTTATTTCGGTCAGTGGTTCACACCTCTTCGCGAGGCACTCTCCGCCTTTGTTGACAAAACTCAGGAAACGGTCACCGGCGACGTAACTCTCAAGCTCTACAAGGGCAATATGATAAACGCAGGCGTAACCTCGCCCTATACTCTCTACAGCGAGGCGTTTGCCACATTTGACGAGGATGAAGTCTATAACCAGAAGGATTCCGCCGGCTTCATCAACCTCTTCGGCCTTCCCATCAAGGTCAAGGCAATTCTTGACGCCGAAAGAGAAGGCAAATAATCAATCAGAACAAAAGAGCCGTTGCGGCGGCTCTTTTTCAATATTTTTATAAGGAAGATTAACTATGAAATTATGGGCAGGACGCTTCTCAAAGGAAGCCAACAAAAAAACCAACGATTTCAATTCCTCAATAGCGACCGACTCGCGTATGTTTGAGGAGGATATAAACGGCAGCATAGCCCACGCAACAATGCTGGCGGCTCAGGACATCATCTCAAAAGAAGACGGAGCCGCAATCTGCGAAGGGCTCGAACAGATAAAACAGGATATTATCAGCGGCGCTCTGCTTATCGACCCGAACGCCGAGGATATTCACACCTTCATTGAGGCAACCCTCACAGAGCGTATAGGTCAGGCAGGCAAACGCCTTCACACGGGGCGCAGCCGTAACGATCAGGTGGCGCTCGATGTCCGCCTTACTCTTCGCAAGGAGTGCGACGCCCTTTACGATCTTGTAAAAGGGCTTATCACCTCACTTGAAAACAAGGCGGAGGAATACAAAACGGCAATTATGCCCGGCTACACGCACCTTCAGCGCGCGCAGCCCATAACTTTCAAAGCGCACCTCGGCGCCTACACCGAGATGCTCAAAAGAGATCTCGGCAGACTTGAGGACGCAAAAAAAAGAATGAACGTCTCGCCCCTCGGCAGCGGCGCTCTTGCCGGCACCACCTACCCGATCGACCGCGCAATGACGGCCGAGCTTCTCGGCTTTGACGGCTACACAAAGAGCACGCTCGACGGCGTATCGGACCGTGATTTCTGCATAGAGCTCGCTTCAGCTCTCTCGATTGTTATGGTTCACCTCTCCCGTCTTTCGGAGGAGATTGTTCTGTGGTGTTCGTGGGAGTTCAAATTCATTGAGCTTGACGACGCTTTCTCAACCGGCTCAAGTATTATGCCGCAAAAGAAAAACCCCGATATCACCGAGCTTGTCAGGGGCAAATCGGGCAGAGTTTTCGGCGACCTTATGACCCTGCTTACAGTTATGAAGGGGCTTCCCCTCGCTTACAACAAAGATATGCAGGAGGATAAAGATGCGATTTTCGACGCCTTTGACACCGTAAAAATCTGCGTTGACACCCTCATCCCGATGATTGACACCATGAAAGTTCTCCCCGAAAATATGCGCAAAGCGGCGGCGGGCGGCTTCATAAACGCCACCGACTGCGCCGACTACCTTGTTTCAAAGGGGCTTCCCTTCCGCGATGCCTACAAGGCAACGGGAGAAATTGTTGCCCTCTGCATAAAATCTGGCGAAACGCTCGAAACCCTTCCGCTCGAAAAATACAAAGAGGTCTGCGACCTGTTTGACGGGGGCGTTTATGAGGCGATAAAGCTTGAAAACTGCGTGCGCCGCAGAGGTATGTGATATGCGTCTGCTCGTGTTTTCCGACTCGCACGGCAGAGTCGGCGCTATGCGCAAAGTGCTTGAAATGCACCCCGAGGCAGATATAATCGTCCACCTGGGCGACTGCGAGCGCGATGCGGATAAGCTTGAAGATTTAATCGGTTCAAGACAGTTTTACAGAGTCTGCGGCAACTGTGATTTTATGCCCGCAAACCCGCTCAACGAGCTCATAAAATGCGGTGACATCACCGTTCTGTGCACGCACGGTCACCTTGAAAGGGTAAAGCACGGCACACAGATGCTTGAAGAAAAAGCAAAACAGCTCAGCGTCGGAATTGCTCTCTACGGTCACACCCACGACCCCGACAACAGACGCACAGACGGAATATATATCTTCAATCCCGGCGCTATGCAGGACGGTTGCTACGGAATAATCGACATAACCGAAAAAGGAATAATCTGCATCAATGCAGAAATATAAAAGCCACCCCCTCGGGTGGCTTTTATGTTTATTTTTATCCTTTACGGCATAACAACATCCGAATAAATCGGGAAGTGGTCCGAAACAAATCTGCTGTCGATACCGTTTGTCAATGTTTTATAAGTGTTTACATTTATATCCTTCGAGCAGAGAATAAAATCAATATAGTAATCCGCCCTTTCGTTCGGGTCTTTGCCTGCGTGGAAGGTGCCGTATGTTTCGCAGTCGGCGGCGGCGAAGCGTGCATCCGCAAGATCCTCCGTCATTTTTGCGTATGCCTCACCCTTTTCGCTCGTGTTCATATCAGCCGTGAAAACAACGGGAATATCTTTGAAATGTTCTTCGATATAACGCGTCACAATGGCCGCTCCCTGCACTCTCGCCTCTTCCGAAACATGGTCGTAGTGTGTGTTGACGTGAACATATTCACTGCCCGTCAGGCGGTCTTTGAGCTTGACCCAGGTGCAGATTCTTATGCAGCCCGCTCCCGGACCCTTTGACGGAACATCCGGCGTGTCGGAGACCCAGAAACTACCGCTGTCAACAAGCTTGAACTTTGTTTTGAGATAGAATATCGGGCAGGATTCTCCGCTTTTTGTTGCGGGTGCACCCGTTTCTCTGTCAAGCCCCACCCAGCCGTATGGTGCAAGAGCTTTGTCAAGCGCCTTCATCCATTGAGGTGTTGCCTCCTGAATACCGAGTGAATCTGGCATAACCTCAAGAATCTGCCTTATTCCTATATCAAGCCGGTCCGGCACGTTAACGCCGTTGACGTCAGCGCAGCGGATGTTGAACGACATAATTCTGACAGTGCCGTTCTCCTGCTCTCCTGCCGATATTCTCGGAAAATCATAGTCGCCGCAGTAATCGCCGGAATTTTTTCCGCTTCCGGAATTGAAAAAAGATAAAACCGCCATAAACAATACCACAATCCTTTTTATCAATAATGTCATCATTGCAATCACCGCCTGTTACCGGAATCTCAATCTCTTCGGTTCATTCTCTGTTATTTTACATACGAGCCCTTGTGGAATTTGTCTTTTTCAGCATATCCTTTATAGTGCCTTTGTAAACAAGATTTTTTGCAAACAATCTGCGAAAATGCTCCGGTGTTACAAGCCGCCTGAAAAGGCGTTTTTTTATTGCTCCGCTGTTGTGCAGCATCTCCGAGACAAAGCTTGTGCAGGTGTGCTGTTTTTTGAGCTTGTGTTTTATTCCGAAATATGCAAGCACAAGCCCGAAATAACTGTAACGGTATGAGCCCGCAACAGCGGCGTGGCGGGTAATCTGTTTTGTTGCGCTCTCGCAGACTTCTTTTGTTACGGGGATGGCATAGAGCGCACAGCCGACGGGCTCGCCCCTGAAGGTGGGGTGCGATACTGGCTGCTCAATGCGAAAGCCCTTTTTGCCGACATAGGAGTAAAAATCGGATTCAAAAAGACTTGTGCTCACCGACACGTGCGAATAGCGCCAGAAGCCGAGCCGTTTTAATGATTTTGACACCTTGTCGGGGTAATCCGTCAGCAGAATATAAATATAATACCCGCTGTCCTGTGAAACTATCTTTTTTAATAAATTGTCTGCAAAATGCATTTTATCACCTGTGAATCATTGAAAAATCGTGGAAATGTTACCGTGAAGGAGCAATCTGAGAATTCCGATCACGGCGAGATGTGCGGGGTAGTAAATATAGAACAGCCATTTCATCCCCTTCGCTCTGCCCCTCTCGCCGTTGTAGAGCATAAGCAGGGGAATTGAAAGGAAGGTAAACATCTGCAGTATTCCGTAAACTCTGTCGAGGAACAGAAAATAAACCAGCGCATAAACAAAGGTCCATATCACAATGTCCGCCATCTGTTTTTTACGGTCTCCCGCGTGAAAATAGATAAACAGCGGAGCCATAACAGCTATTGATGACCAGTCCGCAGGGAAGGCGAGCACACAGAACAGGAATATCGCCGCCGTTTTCTGCCACTCTCTGACCTTGTCACTCTGATTTATGCCGACAAGCACAACGGCAAGCATAAGCGCCCACATAACGCTTGTGCGGTTGAAGAACCCGCCGTGAGTAACGCTCAGCGGTATTCCGAATGCAAAGCAGTATGCAAAATGCGAAACAAATGCAAATATCAGCATTCTCAGGGCATATTTTTTTATGTTGTGTGTTTTTCTGCACCCTTCGGCAATAAAGAACCACATAATCGGAGCAGTCAGCCTGCCGACTATATGCAGCGCCATAATATACCAGACCTTCTGCGTGCCGGGAAAAAGCGTCCACGTCAGGTGGTCAACCGTCATGGCTGCAATTGCAATAAGCTTGAGTGCGTTGGAATTTAAACCTTTTGAATTATTTCTGATTTCCGTTTCCATTATTGTGCCAACTGATATACCTTTACGTAATCAACAATCATCTGTGTCTTATAGTCTTTGTTATTCCGTATGCTTTCGGGAATTTCCGAAGGAATCTCAAGTGATACAATCAAATTCTCCGGCACCTGCGAAGTTCCCTTGCCGAAGGATGTTCGGAAGGTCTCCCTTCCATTTATAAAGAAAATATATTCTTCATCCGTCCATATAAGGCCGTAGGTGTTGAACTGATTGTAAATGTCGTTGCCCGTCGCAAGACGGTCTGTTTTTTCATAGTTTTCATCATCGTCATCCCAGCCGTTTACATAAACGGTCTGCCCTACCGAGTTGCGGTAGCGCGGGAGCAGGGCATCTGAATCCATCGCCTCAAAAATATCTATTTCCGCTCCGCCGATTCCCCCGTTGGATTCAAGGTCATAGGAGTGGTTCGACTGCAGCCAGAAGGCGCTCCAGAATCCGTCGCCCGGGTTGCAGATGCATCTTATTTCAAAATAGCCCTTGCAATACCATTCATTAAGGGCAACGGCGGCTGAATACCAACCCTCGCCGAACTCGCCCTTTTCTTCGTCAAGATACTCGGCGGTGATTATCATATTGCCGTCTTCAACTTTAACCTGCGATGAGGAGTGAATGCCGTCGCGCCTCGCTCCGAGACCTCTGTAATACCAGGTGTCTGTGTCAAGCTCGCTGCCGTCAAAATTCTCGTCAACAACAAGCTCATAGCCGTCAAGGTTGAGCTCTTCCCCGTAAGGCATAACGGGAATCTTGAAAAGAGCCGAGCCGAGAAGCTGAACGGCGGCAAACAAAGCCGCAAATATTCTTGTAAAAGGTATCTTACCCGAAAACAGCGATTTAAGCAGGTTGGCAAGATCATAAAAAGAGTCTCTCTGATTGTTTCTCCAGCCGAGGAGGTCAAATATCCAATTAAGCATTACCGCACTCTCCCGATAAAGATTCGGCGAATCTTATTTTATTTCAACATCCTCTTCGCCCTGACTTACAGCCATCTGCTCGCGCTGTTCAAGCACGGCGTTGTGAATATCCTCTTTTGTTTTGCCAGTCAGACGGTAGAAGAAGAACGGCACGCCCGCAAGGAACATCATAATACCGTGGAACACGGTGTAGAAGAACAGGAGCAGAATCTTTGTCTGCAGAGACTGTGCGGGGTTGGGTATTGCGTCCGTCGGCTGAACGTAGCCGATTATGGAGCCGTTGCCGTAAAGAATTCTCGGCGCAAGCGCGGTCGCTATCGTGCCGCTTATAAGCGTGCCTATGCCGATAACAAACGGCAGTGATGCGTCAAGGCGTTTGCCGGTTTTGTATTCAAGGTCTTCGAGCACATCCGCCTTGAACATATTGGGCAGAAGGTTGGAGGCGCCGAACTGAAGACCGATGAGGAACAGGAATATAATAAACACAATCTGCAGAACCGATGTGCCCGTTTTGAAATAAACATAACCCACACCGAAAGCGAACAGGTTGATAATAACCGAGTAAATGCCGCTTGCAATATAAAGAACCTTTGAATTGAATTTTTTAAGCAGGAAGTTGATTATAAGCATACCCACTGCCGTGCCGATACCGGTCGGCAGACCGAAAAGCAGATATTTTGACGTCGAGCCGAGCAGGGCGGCGGCAAGAAAGACGCCCATATATGTGGCAATTCCCCTGAAGCTCTTGAGAAATTCCGAAAGAATAATAACCCACGCCCACTTGTTTTTGAGAACCTCCGCATAGCCGGCAATCGGGTTCTTCTTTTCTGCGCTGTAAACAAGGCGTTCTTTTGTGAATCTTATGCCTATGAGCATTGTTATAACGCCGATTACCGCGCAAAGCGCAGCGCAGATGATATACTGCGTGCCTTCATCCTTCCAGATGATACCGATAACGAGAATAATAACAAGAGGAGCCGAGTTGCCCACTGCCGATGAAATGGAGCGGAACGACATAATGTTGTCGCGCTCTTTCATGTTGGGCGTCATAACCATTGAGATTGTGTCAAGGTTGCCCGTGAACTGCGTCGCGAGAGCCCAGCTGAGTGCTATTGCAACAATGTAGGCCATAAGCAGTGTGCCGCCCGCCTGTCTGATTGCGTTCGGGGTAATAAACGTGAGCACAAGCAGCACGCCTACGGGAACGGCCGCTATTGCAACAAGAGGTCTGAATTTGCCGCTCTTGCCGATTTTGCGGTTGTCGATATACATAGCCACAAAGAAGTGCATAATGAACGGCACTATGCTGATAATTGTGTTGAACAGCGAGGTCTGTGACGATTCAAGCTGAAGCACGTTTACAAGATATGCGCTTCTGTATGAAGCAAGCATACCCGTCATACAGGTATAGAAGAATACCGCCACAAGGTAGGTTATGAATTCAACCCTGCCCACATACTTTTTTTCTGCCGGAGCAACGTTTGTCTCTGACATAAATTAACCCCATTTCTTTAAATAGATAAAAATATTTTAATATATATTTTCCAATAAATCAATAAAAAAAATGCTTCCTTGTTGTTTTGCATAATATGTGGTATAATAATTAAGTCAGTTTCACAAAAAGGAGCGGATAATATGAACGATATTATTGAATATCAGTGCCCTGCCTGCGGCGGCGCCCTGATGTTTGATATCATCTCGCAGAAGCTGCGCTGCACCTACTGCGACGGTGAGTTCGATGTTGACAATATGCAAAAAAAAGATTCCCGCCTCAATGAAGAGGGCGCGGAAGAAACTCCGTGGATAAACTCCGGCAGCGAGTGGAGCGAGGATGAGCAGACGGGAATGTTCGTTTTCCGCTGTAAATCCTGCGGCGGCGAGATTATTGCAAATGATACCGAAGCGACCGCTTCCTGCCCCTTTTGTTCGAGCACAATCGTTATGGCGGGCAGATTGAGCGGCACGCTTAAGCCCGATTACATTATTCCGTTCAGATTTGACAAAGAGGCGGCAAAAGAGAAATACCGCAGCCACCTGCGCGGCAAGCTTCTTCTTCCACGCAAATTCACTCAGAGAAACCATATTGATGAAATAAAGGGAGTTTACGTTCCGTTCTGGCTCTACGACTCCGACATTCAGGTCGATGCCGTTCTCAAAGCCACAAAAATCAAAAGGTGGAGCGATGAGATTTTCGACTACACCGAAACCTCAACCTACTACCTCAACCGCAGAGCCGAAATGAGCTTTGACCATATCCCCTGCGACGGCTCCGTGCGCATAAACGACGAGCTTATGGAATCCATTGAGCCATTCGATTTCAAAGGAGCCGTCCCCTTCAGGACCGCCTACCTCGCCGGCTTCTGCGCCGACAAATATGACAGGGACGATGTCCGCTGCGCGGGCAGAGCGGCAGACCGTGTTTATGAGAGCGCAGTCAGTCAGATTATGCATACCGTCTCGCCCGATTATGAGAATGTTGACCGCCCGCAGGGCAGCTCCTCCGGGCACACAATACCGTTTGCCGATGTTAAAATCAAAAGCGGCAGTGTCAGATACGCCCTATACCCCGTATGGCTGCTCAACACCACATACAAGGGGGCAAAATACACCTTCGCCATGAACGGGCAGACAGGCAGGTTTGTCGGCGACCTGCCCGCTGACAACCTGAAAACAGGTCTTCTTTTCACCGGCGTTTTTGCAGGAGTATCGGCACTTGCCACATTTCTCATAAATATGTTGATGACTTAAACGGGAGGTAGAAAAATGAAAAGACCTATTACATTGTTCGCGTTGCTGATTATCGTTTTTGCCCTCACTCTCCCCGCCTTCGCCAAAACGGGCGGAATAAAGGTCGGTGAGAATCTTCCCATAAATCCCGCTTATATTCTCGTCGGTATGTTTATCGGCGCCGTGGCAGGCGTTATCACCGTTTTTGCCTTCAAAAGCCGTCTCAGATCGGTTTCCTTTAAAGAAGAGGCGAACGATTATCTGCGCAACGGCTCGTTCAATCTTGTTGAATCAACCGACCGTTTAATCGACAAAAAAACAGAGCGCACCCTTCGCACAAAGAACAGCAGCAT
The DNA here is from genome assembly GCA_016288315.1 of Clostridiaceae bacterium. Classification (GTDB taxonomy): domain Bacteria; phylum Bacillota; class Clostridia; order Oscillospirales; family Acutalibacteraceae; genus CAG-177. Next base: position 24,663 of record JAEEYU010000003.1, read on the forward strand.
CATAAACGATCTGCGCAACGATTAAACCGCAAAACACTCCGTATAGGCGTTCAGCCCTTGTTTTACGGGCTTCACCACACTATGTTGCGGTTGACAAAAAACCGCCTCTAAGGTAAAATATTATGGCTAATATGTTGCCGTAAGGCAGCGAAAAACACGAGTGGACTATTTATTCTGAAAGGAGAAGCAAATGGATTTTAATGCGATTATCAAAGTCGTGGTAGCGCTTATAACCGTGCTTATGACCTTCATAAGTTCGTTTATATCCGAATTCAACGGCAGCGAACTTCCGCCCGTTCCGATTGTTTCATCTTCAACCGAAACTCAGCCGATTTCAAGTGGCACCACCGCCACTCCCCCATCATCGGGCGGCGCATCGGGCACATTCACAATCACCGCTTACGGTTGGGGTCACGGCGTAGGTCTCAGCCAGGAGGGCGCAATAGTAATGGCGCAGGCGGGCTCATCCTATGTTGAAATTTTAAGACATTATTATACGGGCACATTCGTTGTGTCGGACTCTTCAACTCCCACAACAATCAAATACGGCGGAGCTACATACCCGATTGTTGAATTCCTCTGCAAAACCGTCAAGGCGGAAATAGGCGCAAGCGCACCCGAAGCGGCAATCAAAGCGCAGGCAGGTGCAATTTACACCTTTGCAAAGTTCTACGGTTTCAACGTCGGCTCCTCACAGATTGCAATGAGCTCTTCATACAATGCGGGTTCAAACCTTGAAAAATATGTTCTTTCATATCTCGGTATGACTTCCGCGACAGGCACCCCCACCGGCAAATTTGTTTCAACCGACGGCACAACCGCCTGCCTCACTGTTTTCGGAGCAAGCGCGGCCGGTCACACCACCGATGCAAAATCCGTCTGGGGAACCTACTACTCATATCTCGTCCCCGTCAGCACACCCGAAACGGTTGCGAGCAAAACCTACACCATAAGCGCAAACGATATGAAGAACTACATCACCGGCTACAAAAGCGGTATGACTCTCTCGAGCAATCCCGCCGAATGGCTTTCAATCCTTAATCACGACTGCTCACTCAACAACTCCATCGGCTATGTCACAAATATGAGAGTCGGCACGGAGTTTATGACGGGCTGGAAGTTCAAGGCAACCGTTCTCAAGCACGCCATCCGTTCGCACTGCTTCACATTAGTTTACAACCGATAAAAACGGAGTCTCTTTCATGATAAAGTTTTTTGCAATGATTTCCAGAATGAAATACATCAACCGCTGGTCGCTTATGCGCAACGAGCACACCGAGAATCTGTGCGAGCACAGCTTTGATGTTGCAAGCACAGCTCACGCCCTGGCGGTAATCGGCAACAGACGCTTCGGCAAAAGCCACAACGCCGAGAGATGCGCTCTTCTGGGGCTTTATCACGATGCTCCCGAAACTCTCACGGGCGATCTGCCCACCCCCGTCAAGTATTACAGCGAGCAGGTCCGCTCCGCCTACAAAACCGTTGAGGAGCATGCCTGCGGCAGCCTTCTCTCAATGCTCCCCGAAGACCTGAGAGATGATTATAAACCCCTTTTTATCAAACAGGAGGGCGACGAAGAGCTGTGGAAGCTTGTCAAGGCGGCGGATAAAATCAGCGCTCTTGTCAAATGCATCGAAGAACTCCGCAGCGGAAGCGGTGAATTCCGCACAGCCGCCGAAAGCACAAAGGCATCCATCGAAAAGATGAATCTGCCCGAAGCGGATGTTTTTCTCAAAGAGGTTCTTCCCGCATACGAGCTGACGCTTGACGAATTAAAAGATTGATTTTACTTTATGGCTTGCGGAAAACCGCAAGCCAAAAAATTTGAAAAATGAAAAGGATGACAGTTATGAAAAAATTACTTGCGGTTATTATGATTGCAGCCCTTGTTCTCGGCCTTGCCGCCTGCGGAGCGGGCAAAGGCGAAGAGGCAAAGCCTTTCAAGGCAGGCGTCTGGTCTGTAATCAAAGACGGCAAAGAGACCGCCACATACACCTTCACCGATGATATGACTCAGTGCTCCTATGACACCGACATTTCCGGTCTCCCCTTTGATTACGAAATCAAAGGCAACACCTATATTTTCCATATGGGTTCAGCCGATGACGTTTCAAAGGCAAAGGTAGTTTTCGCCGATGAAAACAACTGCACAATCATCTGGGAAGACCCCGCCAGAGAAGAAACTCTCATATATAAAGGCACCGAAGCGGAAACTCAGCAGACAGAAGCGCAGAGCACACCGGCAGACCCCGACTTCCCTCTTATCGTAATCAACAGCGAACCCTTCACCGTAACATCCGAAGATGGATTTGAAAGCGCAGGCACAACATCCTACTTCTGTGACACAACGGAGAAATACGTTTTCAGGTCAAGCACAAGCAAGGTAACCTGGAAGGTTTTCGTGCTCGACAAGCCGTTTGAAGACGGCGCAAGATACCTTACCCAGGCGGAGGTTCCCGCACTTGTAGGCGACGGCGTTGTGAAAATCCCGGCAGGCAAATATGTTTATATCGTATGCAGCGAGAGCGGCTTCTCGGCAGACGAGCCCTCCGATGCAAAGCTTGAAATTACCTACGCCGAAGGTCTTACCGGCAACTATTATGATTTCGTTTCACAAAGAGCAACCGCCCTTGTTATCGAAGAGGACGATGAAATTGAAGTAACCGTCAGCTGGTCTTCCTCCGCAAACGAAACAACCACCTGGGAAATGAGCTGCACAAAAGACGGCGACAAGCTCAGCTACACCGACTGTGAAAAAACAAA
>JAEEYU010000032.1 GCA_016288315.1 Clostridiaceae bacterium
AGCGACGATCCGATTGACATCGACATACACACGAACGATGAGATTGAGATGCTTGCCGATTCCTTTGCGGGAATGACTGACAAGCTGCGCGACTACATCAGTGAGAACGCGGCAATCACCGCAGAGAAGGAAAGAATCGGAGCGGAGCTTGAGCTTGCGACAAAGATTCAGGCGGACATGCTGCCGAACATCTTCCCCGCATTCCCCGAGAGGGATGATTTTGACGTTTACGCCGTTATGACACCTGCCAAGGAGGTCGGCGGAGACTTCTACGACTTCTTCCTTGTTGACGACACGACGCTTGCCCTGCTGGTGGCGGATGTTTCGGGCAAGGGCGTTCCCGCCGCTCTGTTTATGATGATGAGCAAGATTCTCATACAGAACCAGGTGCTCAGCGGAAAGACGCCTTCACAGGCGCTTGAGGCGGTAAACAGCCAGATTTGCTCCAACAACCGCGAGGAGATGTTTGTTACCGTATGGCTCGGCATTCTCGACCTCAAGACGGGGCTTCTCACGGCGGCAAACGCAGGTCACGAAAAGCCGATTATCAAAATGCCCGGCGGCGATTTTGAAGTTCTTAATGACAGGCACGGCTTTGTTATAGGCGGACTTGACGGAGTTAAATACAAGGACTACGAGGTTCGTCTTGAGCACGGCTCAAAGCTGTTTATCTACACTGACGGCGTTGTTGAGGCGACAGCGGCGAACGACGAGCTGTTCGGACTTGACAGGACTGTTGAAGCGCTCAACAGAGTCAAGGACGAAACGCCTGAGGCAATACTCGGAAAGGTTGAAAAATCGGTCAATGAATTTGTGGGCGATGCGCCGCAGTTTGACGACCTGACAATGCTTTGCTTCTCATACATCGGCGAACCGGACGAGATAACAGTTGACAATGAAGTCGGCGAAATTTCAAAGGTTATTGAATTTGTAAGTGCAAAAGCGGAAAAACTCCCCTTCTCTTTCAAGGACAAAAACCAGATTGAGGTTGCGATTGACGAAATTATCAGCAACATAGTTCACTACGCCTACGGCGAAGGCAAGGGCAAGGCAGTGATAAAGCTTGAGAGCGATGAGAGCGGAATGTCGATAATTGTCGAAGACGAGGGTATTCCGTATAATCCGCTTGAAAAGGAAGACCCGGACATAACGCTTTCCGCTGATGAAAGAGGCATAGGCGGCTACGGAATATTCATAGTCAAGAAGGTTATGGACGATATTAAATACGAGCACAGAGACGGCAGAAACATTCTGACTATGAAAAAGAATTTCTCAAAATAAGCAAAAAATACCGGACATACGGCGTCTGCGTATGTCCGGTTTGTTTTATTGTCTGCAAACCGCTCAGGCGGTTCTTTTGAACTGTGCTCATTATTAAATAATTCCGCAGGGGATGAGGACTGCGAGGAGAACGGCAACTGTTCCCCAAAGGCAGATGAGAAATCTTTTTTGTGTTTTGCGGGGCTTGTCGTAGATGAGGTTTGCCGCGAGGAAGAACGGAATATAGGTTGTAACGAAAACGGGAAGGGCGCCCCACCACTTATAAACCCAGATAAATGCGGGAGTAGACGCAAGGAAGATTTCAAAAACGGAGAAGAAAAGGGCGTTGCCTATTGCAAAAAGGACTCTGTTGTTGATGCCGAGAATCTTCTTGTTTTTGTCTTCGGGCAGGAGTTCAACACTCATAAAGCCCGCGACCGAGAACATAAGCGAGAGCTCCCACGACACGCCGACAAGCAGTATGAAGCTGGTGCTTTCGGGCGAGACGTGCCAGAGGGCGTAGCCCGTGAAATGGCAGATGACGGCGTTTGCGATTTCATAAAGCCAGTGCACGCCGTAAAGGGCGAGGGCCGCCGCCATACCGTTGTAGTTTTTCTTTTTCCATTGAGGAATCCAGATGCCGACAATCACCACCGCAAGCAGGGCGATGAATGTCCAGTTGAAGTTGTCTGTTGTGCGCACTGCGGCTTTTGCCGCCTCAGCCGCCGCTTTTGCGAGGGCGGAACCGTCTCCGAACAGCATAACTGCACTCTCCTTTTTAATAATTTATAATTTTTGTTTTTGTTTTTATCCTTTTAAATCAGCGGAACAGACCGGTAATCAGGGTGAAGATATTTCTGAATATATCAATAATTTTTCTGAAAAACTCAAGGACGGGATTTGCCGATGTCTGCTCCTCTTCGGGTTGTGAGGGCAGAAAAACATCTCTGTCGGGCAGACCGGAATCGACGGCGAAGTTATTGAGAAGGGGATAAAGGACTTTCTCTGCGATGTCATAGGAATTCTCTTTGCCCAGAGAAACGGCGTTGAAAAGAGGGCTGAGCTCTTCGGTACTGACCTGTGTGCCGATTATTTCAAGCAGGGTGTTGAGCCCGCTTCTGCCGGTTTTTGTCAGGACATACTGAAGACCGGTGTTGAGACCTTTTACCAGAATTTCGCACTCGGGGAATTCTTCGGCGGGAACATTCTCATCGCCGTAGTAATGCATGGCGACCATGGCGCTTGCAAGCTCAATGAGCGAGCCGTAATCCGAGCCGGGAATTGTTACGCCCTTGGAAGCGGCGAGCTTTTCGATGCTGACGGTGCCGCCGTCGTCATAAAGCGGCATTGTCAGTGCGTCATCCACGGCGCCGATGAGATTGTCGATGAGTGATGCGAGAGGACCGCTCTGTGCGTCAAGAGCGTTTTTGATGAATTCGGGTGAGACAATGCGGAGAATCTTTTTTTCGATTGAATACCTGAAAAGACCATAGGCGAACGCTTCGTAATCGCTTTCAAGCAGCGCCTTCTGCGCGTCGGTGTAGCCGTCAACGAGGGCGTCTGTGTTGCACTCTTCGATTTTCAGAGTTTTTATATCCGCTCCGCCCTGCGACATTGTAACCTCCCTGTATTCGAGAGGATATGACGAGAGAGCGGTGGTAAGAACATCATAGACCACTTCCCCGTTTTTGCCGGTGAAGCTTGTAATATCGTTGCCGTGCTCGTGACCGGTGAAGACATATTTTATGCCCCATTGCGTGAATTTTTCGGCGGTGGGTTTGCTGTCACGCAGCATAAAATCCTTCATAAGCAGTCTGCCGAGGTAAAGGTGCTCGAGAAGCGGATGGTGCATCATATAAATTATCTGCCTGCCGTCCGCCTGCGCTTTTTGCGCCTGCTCCTTAACCCAGTTGAGCAAAGCATCTGTCACGCCGTCGCCGTCTTCACCGGGGTCATTGGAATCAACGGCGATAAGGCGGTAGCCGTCGCAGACATCCGCAGTGTAGGAGGCGGTTGCGTCATCGACGGCGAGAGCGGTGTTATAACCGAAATCGGCATAACATTTTTTGATGTATTCGCGGCCGAGCCCGCCGTAATAATCGTGATTGCCGGGGACAATATAGACTTGGATTCCCGTTTCGTTTTCAAAGTCGGAGAGAAGGGATGCGACAAAAGTATGCTGTTCTTCGTTGCCGCCCCTTGTAAGGTCGCCTGCTATAAGGATGAACTGCGCGCCGTTTTCCGCGCTCGAATAAAGGAACTGTTTTGTAAGCTCCGCCGCCTGGTCATAGATATTGCCGGAGCCGGACGCCTGGAAATACAGCTCGCTTTCGGGGTAGTTGTTTTCAAGCTTTGTTGCGGTGTTTTCAACGTGAATATCGGTGCCGACGGTGAATTTAACCGAGTCGCTCTGAGCAAAAGCGCTGAATAAAAATGAGGACGCTCCCGTGAGCATAATGACGGCAAGGAGGATTGAAACCGCTTTTCTGAAAAATGAATTATTCATAACAATCTCCGTTTCGGTTTATTTTTTAAGGAACGGGAGTGTGAACTGCATTGTTTTTTCTATTTCATCAAAAAGGAAGATGTGACCTGAGCCCTCGAGGGCGTGAAGCTCGGCGTCGGGCATAACCTCTCTGAATCTTTCGGACTGGTAGAAGGGCATTGTTATATCTTCGGTGCCCCAGAGGCAGAGGACGGGAATGCCGTGCTCCGCCGTTCTCTTATAATAGGCGGTTGCTTTTTTGGTTTTGAGAATTGTGTTGCGCAGGCTTGAGAGCGTGCATTTGGGGAAGCCCTTGTATTTTATTGACTTTGCAAAGGATTCGAGGTAATAATCGATTTCATCGGTGGAATACTTCATTTCTCTTGCGCAGTTTTTGAGAAGAATCTTATTGCCGAGGACGGCGAAGAGGATGTCGCCTACAAGAGGGAAGCTTGTGAGATACATATAAAACGGAGGTCTGAAATTATCCATACCCGCAGGTGCGAGGAGAACGAGTTTTTTGACATATTCGGGGTATGCCGCACAGAACGCATTGACTATTGTGCCGCCCATTGACGTGCCGAAAAGATAAAACTTTTCGCCGGGGAAAAGCGCCTGAGTGAGCTCCTTTAACTGTGCGGCGAAAAGCTCGGGGGTATATTTTGCCCTGACCCTTTCGGAGAGACCTCTGCCGAGGAGGTCGTAGCGGAGAATTCTGTAGCCGTTTTTAACAAGTTCATCGGCGACTTTATCGTAAATATAATAGGGTGTTGCGTAGCCGTGCACGAGAACGCAGAGCTCGCCCTCCCCTTTAATTTCATAATGCGTGTTGCCGCAGGGAAGGTTTATAAACGAGCCCTCCGCCTTGGCTCTTTCGGAATCGGTAAGCTCATATTTTCCCGCATCGGCAAGCAGTTCTTTTATTTTTTCACCGGTCATTTAAAACACCCCGTTTTGCGTTTTTTATTATTTTATCATTATGGAATATAACTGTCAAACGGCTGTTGAATAATTATACGGAATATGATACATTTATCAATATAATAAAACTGTGCCGGAGGTTATCAAGATGGATTTTCGCACTGCTTCGGAAAAATATGCTTCAAACCCGACTGACGAAACTCTTTATGCCGTTGCAAAGGAGTTGTGCGGCGAGCTTAAGCTCAGGGAAAAGCTGCACATGCTCTCGGGGCATAAATTCTTTTTGAGAAACGGTTTTGACCTCATTACAAAGGGGCAGAAATACAACTGCCGCCCCTGTCTGAGCGGCGGCGTAAAAAGGAAGGGTATTCCCGCGGTGGCGTTTTCGGACGGTCCGCGCGGAGTGGTTATGGGCAACAGCACCTGCTTCCCCGTCTCCATGGCGAGGGGCGCTTCATTTGACGATGAGCTGGAATACGAAATCGGCAGTGCGATTGCAGATGAGGTGATTGCTCAGGGCGGCAACTATTTTGCGGGAATATGCATTAATCTTCTGAGAAATCCGCGCTGGGGCAGAGCCCAGGAGACCTACGGCGAGGACCCGTTTCTGCTCGGTAAAATGGGCGTTGCGCTGACAAAGGCGGTGCAGGAAAAGGGCGTTATTGCCTGCCCGAAGCATTATGCGGTAAACAGCATTGAAAACATACGTTTTGACGTGGATGTCGACGCAGACGAAAAGACGCTGCACGAGGTTTATCTGCCGCATTTCAAGGCGTGTGTTGATGCGGGCGCCATGTCGGTTATGGGCGCATATAACCTTTTCAGGGGCGAACACTGCTGCGAGAGCAGATACCTTTTAAAAGATATTCTGCGTGAACAGTGGGGCTTTACGGGGTTTACCATATCCGACTTTTTAATGGGTGTGCGAAACGCTCCGCGCGCTCTCAGGGCGGGGCTTGACATTGAGATGCCCCAGGTTATGCATTACGCCACTCTCCCCTTTGACCTTAAGGCGGGCAGGGTGTCGATGAGCGACATTGACAACAGCGTGCAGAGCATACTGCGCGGGTTAATCAAAATCACACCGGAAATAAAACCCGTTTCAAAAGAAAAAATTGCCTGCAAAGAGCACACTGAGCTGGCGCTCCGCGCGGCTCTTGAAGGCACTGTTCTTCTAAAGAACGACGGTATTCTGCCGTTTGAAAGCACGGGGAAAATAGCGGTTATCGGCAGATATGCGAACAAAATCAATGTGGGCGATCACGGCTCGAGTTCGGTGTTCTCACCCTACACGGTGACGCCCTACGAAGGTTTATGCAACATTTACGGAAAAGAAAACGTCGTGCTGTGCGAAGGAACGGATTTCTCCGCAAAGCTCGGTGAAATAAAGAGCTGCGGCGCCGTTCTTGTATGCGTGGGAAGCGACTACAAACAGGAAGGCGAAAACCTCGCCAATTTTTCAAAGAGCGACAAAGTTACGCAAAAGGCGATGGGCGGCGACAGATACTCGCTGCATATTCCCGAAGAAGAGGTGGCTCTGATTCACAGTGCGTGCTCCTGCTTCGAGAAGGTTATTGTCAATATCATCGGCGGCAGCGCGTATATCATTGAAGAGTGGAAGAAGGAAGCGAACGCCGTGCTCCACTCATTCTACAGCGGTATGGAGGGCGGAAACGCTCTTGCGCAGCTGCTTTGCGGCAGGGTCTGCCCGAGCGGACATCTGCCGTTCACAATGGCAAAAAGCGAGGAGGACTACCCCTCGTTTTTATTCCCGAGCGCAAAGACGAGGAAGATTACATACGATTATCTGCACGGTTACACTCTGCTTGACAGCCGCAACGTGAAAGCCGCCTTCCCGTTCGGGTTCGGGCTTTCATACACGCAGTTTGAATATTCCGGAATTAAGGCGGAAGACTGCGGCGATGAGATCGAAATCTCACTGACAATAAAGAACACGGGCAGTTATGACGGCAAGACGGTTGCTCAGGTTTATGCGGGCGCAGACGGTGAAAGAGCCGTTAAACTGCTTAAGGGGTTTAAGAAGATATTTGTCAGACAGGGCGAAACCGTATGCGAAACGGTTAAGATCTGCAAGAATGACCTGAAATTCTATAACCCCGAAGAAAAGATATGGTATCTTGCGGACGACTACACGTTTTATGTGGGTCAGGACTGTGAAAATGTCACTGCGGTAAAGGCGTGACAGAGGACTGTAATTTTTAAAGCATTGGCTGAGTATTATATTGTTATTCTCCAAAAGAGAATCACCCACCTGACGGTGAGTGATTTCCTTTGGTTGCGGAGGCAGGATTTGAACCGCGGTCTTGCATTTTCATTGCGATGAAAATGCTGCGGTCGGTTCGGCGGATCTGACAGTCCGCCGGACTGTCATTCAACACCGCCTCACCCTCCGGGTTATGAGGGACGATTTTGCGCGATTTTTTGTTCAATATCAATAAATATATTGTATATTGTGTTGCCACGATTAGTGTATATTGAACAATATTTTAAGCTATTTGAAGATATTAAATAGTGGTGAAAACTGCCAATAGTGGTGAAAATAGTGGTGAAATTCAGAGGTTTTGGATTTTATTAGCTGAAAAATAACCGTCTAATATACTGGACAAAATCTGTCTAATATACTTGACAAAAACGGGCAAAAATTGTATAGTATATCCGACAGTTGCTAAAACAGGAGATGAAATTATGAATCATGATATTCTCAAATCGGTTATTTTTGATCAGCACGAAATCATAAAAAACTTCATTATCTATCCCAGAGAATATAGTTTTGAAGAGAATGCCAACTATGTTCTTACAGGTATGAGACGTTCCGGAAAATCAACCCTCTTATATGATATAGTGCAAAAGCTGATAGCTGCAGGAAACGACTGGAATCAGATTGTTTATATTAACTTTGAGGATGAGAGACTCGCCGACTTTACCATTAATGATTTTAATGATATTCTCGGCGTTGCCTATGAACTCAGCGACAGCAAAAGTTATTTCTTCTTTGATGAAATCCAGAATATAGAAGGATGGGAAAAATTTGCCAGGCGCCTTGCAGATGCAAAAGAGAGAGTATATATTACCGGCAGTAATGCAAAAATGCTCAGCAGAGATATTGAAAGCACACTGGGCGCAAGATTTCTGAGCATGAATATCTCGCCTTATAATCTGCGTGAGTATCTTACTGCTTTATCTGTGCCTTATGATAAAACTGAATTGCTGAAAACAAAATCAAACGCTCTGGTTCAGAAAAACTGTAATGAGTATCTTACTTTCGGAGGATTTCCCGAGTCATTACTTTACAAATCAAAGCGTGAATATGTCTCTTCGGTCTATCAGAAAATTCTGCTCGGTGATATTATTGCAAGGAACAACATCCGCAATGAATATCCGCTTCGAGTTATGATGAAGAAAATTGCAGAATCGGTATGCAGTGAATTATCCTATACCCGCCTGCATAATATAGTTACGGGAACGGGAGCAAAAATCAGCAAAGAGACTGTGATTGATTATGTTCAGTATGCGATTCAG
>JAEEYU010000033.1 GCA_016288315.1 Clostridiaceae bacterium
CTGCTCAGGTCCTTGGTTACGAGAACGGATATCTTACCGTTCTGCATATCGGAAAGCATCTGCTGAAAACCCGGTCTGTCGAAATTGGTGCCAGTATAACCGTCATCAATGTAGAAAACGGGATTTGAGAATCTGTTTTCTTTTACATAGTTCAGAAGTATTTCCTTCTGATTCTGAATACTCATTGATTCTCCGAGGCGTTCATCCTCCTGGGACAATCTGCAATACAGTGCTGTGATTTTGTTTGTTGCCGTGTTCACGTTTTCCTCCTTTTCTGCGGCAACTGTCATTGGTACAGGGTTGGTTACTTTATCATTACAGTCAGAGAGCTTATTCATTGCTTTCACTCTCCTGACCGGTAATGTCGCTGTCGATTTTATTCAAATTATCTATTACATTATCGATAATCCGTTTCAGTTTGTTATGTAGAAAAGTTCCGCCTTCATAAGGTCCGTCAACAACATATTTTACGCTTTTCTCTTCATCATCAATTCTGAATTCGGGCAGCCAGAAAGCGGCAACATTATTGACGGTCATATTGCCGTTTTCATCAATAAAAGCAAGATTGTTTTTATGCGGAGGTGACGGTGCATTTTCTTCATCGGGATTCTTGTAATAGTATTCAATTATCTCATCTGCAAGTTTTATTGTATCATCAAATTCGTTTTTCTTCAATTGTCGCTCACCAACCGTTCTTTAAAAAATTCACATAAAACCAATAACAATTTCACTGAAACATTAACTGAGGTGAGTGTATTATACAGCAAACAAATGTTCGAGTCAATAGATTTTTTGCAGATAATTATTTGCGGTCGCTTTTAAGTGACTGCAAATTTTTTCAGCATTAAAAACGCGCTTATCTAAAAACTTGAAACATTTAATTTAACAACTGTTTCCGAAATAATCACCATTCAATTTCAAACCATCAACAAAAATGCCTCCGGCAGATTCAGAACAATTACTCTGAATCTCATCACCGGGAGCATAACTGTTTTTTTTCGGCTTATTGATTTATCAATGATGTGTAAAGGGTATTAGGGATAATTCCCTAACAAGTTGGTGTCTGTGGGAACAGACACATTGCTTGCCAGGGAACGTTTTTCCGTTCGCGCCGCAAAAACGCCCGCTCACGCCGCAGGTCAAAACCTGTGGCTTTTTCCGTGTTATGGTTATGCTGCAGTCGAGAGAAAAGCAAAGAGGTTTATATGAGAAACAAAAAAAAGATTAAAGAATTTGCATACTGGTTCATATTAATTGCGTTGCTTCTGCTTAAAATTGCGACACTGATTTCAAAATCATTCTGAAAGGAAGAAAAACAATGATTATCTGTTCTTACTGTAGCCGCCATAATGGCAATCGGCACACTCATCTGCACATCCGATGACGGCGATTATGCAGCATCCGCTCTGGCACAAATGAATTCAACCCGCAGAAAGTATTGTTAATTAATCTGAAAACCCCGCGACCGGGTTTAGGGCAATTCAGATTACAATAAAATTCAAGGAGGAATTTCAATGGAAACTATTCTGATAAACGGAGGCATCAAAAATGACAGCGATTAGCAAGAAGGCAACAGCGTTTTTACTGGCGGTAATTATGCTTATGAGCTTGCTGCCGTTGAGCGTTATGGCGGCAGAAGCAACGACGCTGACATTCAAAGTTGAATCAGTTACTGCGATTACTGGCTCGTCGGCACAGGTGAAGATTGAACTTAAACACAACCCGGGTGTTTCGTCAATCAAGCTCAAAGTATCATACGACAGCAGTCTGGCCCTTACGAGTGTTCAGTATAACCCGGAAATGGGCGGGCAGACACTGTCACCGGGTTCTCTGACATCCCCAGCGACACTCATCTGGCTGAATCCTTTTGACAACTTCAGCGGCGATGTAACATTTGCAACGCTGACATTCAAAACACCGTCAAACATCACGGAATCATATACCGCAAATGTCAATGTCAGTTATGATGAGGACGATATTTACAATATGCAGGAGAACAACGTTCCCTGCGAGGCGGTCAACGGAGGCATTATGGTCTTTGCGGGAGTTCCCGGTGACATCAATGGCGACGGAACCTGCAACAACAAGGACCTTACAAGATTTTTCCAGTATCTTGCAAATTGGAATGTCACTGTTAACGAGATGGCAACTGATACAAACGGCGATGGCTCGGTAAATATGAAAGATTTAACCCGACTGTTCCAGTATCTCGCAAACTGGAATGTTGAAATTCATTACGGTCTCTCCGCGGAGCACACGCATTCAATAACATCGGTTCCGGCAAAAGCCGCCAACTGCACCGAAGCAGGCTCCGCTGCATATTACAAATGCACGGGCTGCGGTAAAATGTTCAGGGATTCCGGCTGTCAGGAAGAAATCGGCGAGGATGATATATCTGTTCCCGCAAAAGGGCACACGGCTATTATTGACGAGGCCGTTCCCGCCACGACAACCTCAACCGGTTTAACAGAAGGCTCACATTGCTCGGTCTGCAACACCGTTATTGTTGAACAGGAGATTATTCCCAAGCTGGAAACAAAACAGTATGCAATCAACTACAACCTTACAAACGGAGACACCTATCTTGCAACTTTAGAAATCAACAACCCGAACCCGGCGTTCTACACATCTGAAGACGGTTTGAAACTTAAAGAGATAAGCGTTCCCGGCTATACATTTGAAGGCTGGTATGACGGTTCAAGCGACAAGGCAAACAGAATTACAAATATTGCCAAAGGCGAGAAAGAGGAAATCGACCTTTACGCGCACTGGACAGCTAGATCATATAAGATACAGTATGATTCCGATTTGATTCCCGTTAATGACGATACATATACAACCAACACGGGAAAGGTTCTCCCCACCCCAAAACTTTCGGGATATACTTTTGTAGGTTGGTCAGACAGCAAAGGCGATATTATCAGAAGAATTCCGGTCGGAACTACCGGAGACAAAGTATATTCCGCAAACTGGCTGAGCGACAGAAACCAGGCGAGAACATACAAAAATGTCGGAGATCCGATTGTAATGGAAGAAGATAACAAAATCCTTTACACATATGAAATAGGTGAAATCAGGAATGTTCCTGTTTCAGTTATAAAAGACTTCGGAAAGATTGTTGACGGCGGCGTAGCACATGAGGAAACTGTAACACATTCAAAGACAGTAAGCCTTTCCGAAGCGCAGAAATATGAAAAAACAGTCGGCAATGCGACAACAGAGAATTACGGTATCACACTTTCAAGCGGTTGGGAGGAAGGTTACGAAATATCCGAAGAATGGTGCCGTGAACACGGAATGACCTTAGAGGAAGCGGAGCAATATTGCAGAAACGACACCAACAGTTGGTATGTCTCTAACGGACAAAGCGGTAGCAACAGTTCAACAACATTCAACACTACCGATACAACAAACATGACAACCGGCACAAAGAATTCTTCCGGCACATCGGGTGCCAGCACAGAAGTATCAGCCTCCGCAAAACACACGGAAGAAAATCACAGTGATTTCGGCTTTGAAGAAAAAATAAAAGCCGGAGGAGGCATTGGACCGGTTTCAGTTGAAGCTTCAGTCGGTGCCAGCCAGTCTTTTGGCTCAAGTTCGGAGGATGAAACAACAAACTCATCCAAAAACTCTCTGAATTCCAGTGTTACGGTGTCTGACGGAAATTCTCATCAAAGCGGAACTGTTACACATACCGGCTCAAATTCGACAAGCACAAGCGGTTGGAACACGGAATCCGGACGCAGCGCCAGTCAGTCCGTAACAAGCACGCAGTCCACCGCAAAGAAGCTTTCGGAAGCAATCAGTCAGAAAACGGGGTACGGCCAATCATATATTAATACCGGTTCAGAATCGGCAAGCCAAGGCTTCAGCGCACAACAAAGTTCTTCTGTCAGCTATTCAACAGGCATAACTTATTCTACCGAGGAAACAGAAACAATTACTGAAACGATTTCAACATCAAACACAATCGGCGGATATCACCGTTGGGTTTGGGCAACTACCGCACACGTTTTTCTTGTTGTCGGATACGATATTGCAACATCATCGTATTTTGTGTGCAATTTCTCGATTCTTGATGACAAGCTCAGCAGATTTGAAGACTATTCATATGATACATCAACTTATGACGATAACCAGACAGGTGTTATCACTTTTGAGATTCCGACGGACATAAAAGAATATGTTAAAGAGCGTGTAGCCGGCAGTGACGGTCTTCAGTATTCAAGAGATGGAAAAGTAACCGGATACAATGGCAACGACGATTTCGTTATCATCCCGGAATACAAAGTAATTAACGGAACGGTTATCAAGGTAACCGGTATTTCCGAAAACGCTTTCAAAAACAAGGTAAAATTACAGAACGGTGAAGATGAGTTACTTGGAATACAACTTTCTGATTTTATCACCGAGATTCCTGACGGAGCATTTTACGGCTGCAGTTCTTTGAAATATATTGACTTCAATAATGTCAATAAAATAGGAAGCAACGCTTTTGCGGGATGCAGCAGTTTAAAGGTAGTCAAACTCAGTGACAATATCACTGTTCTCGGCAGCAACGCTTTTAACGGCATCGATGCGCTGCTTGTAAACGCAGCCAATAAATCAATTGCCGAATATGCCGTGAATTCGGGAGCCAAGGCAATTGCGTTGGTTGTATCGGAAAAATGCGCCGATCTGAAAAACACAACATTGACAATACCGGCGGGAACGGAATATTTCGGATTCTACGGTGCAATTTACTCTCCGAGAACATTCACCAATTTAAAAATAGATTCAAATGCAGAGGAAACACTGATTCAGAATGCGGATTTTGTATCAACCGGAAAAGCTCCTGTTAAAATTGCGTCAAGCAATATAATCTGGGCGGAAAGCGATGTCTCGGCATCAAATTTCGGCATTGTCTTAACTGCGGAACATATTAATCTTTCGGTTTACGGAGAATCAACTGTTTCATCTAATACGAGCAACGCAATTCTAACAAGAGATCTTTCCCTTGCCGCTATCAATGAAGAACTGTATTCCCAGTTCCATCTTGACGGAAAAATAATGATATGGGGAAATATAATCGAAAACGGTCTGATTTCGTTTATGTCGGGAAAAGTTGAACATATTTCCGAAACAGAATACACTCGGTATTTAGCCGGCACATACACCCTGACATTTGATGCCAATGGCGGCTCAGTTAGTGAAACTCAGAAAACCGTATATTACGGCGAAGTAATAGGATCTCTTCCTTCGCCCACACGCACCGGTTACGCCTTTGAAGGCTGGTATACAGCCAAAACTGGAGGAACGAAGATAACATCGACAACTGTTTCAACATTTGATGCCAACACGACTGTTTACGCACACTGGAATCCCAACGCATACACCGCAACCTGGAACACCGTAACAGGATGCACTATTACAGTCAAACGCACAAGCTCACCCTATGCCGGCGCGGCAACGGGCAGCCTTACAAGCGGAGCAACTGTTTATTACGGCGACATTCTGAGCATTACATACACGGCAAATACAGGCTACACACTCAAGACAAAAGGCAAAACATCAATTACGGTTACCGGCAATGTCACACCATCCGACATTTACGCAACAGTAACGGTTAATTCCTATACCGCATCCTGGTCAACGGGCACCGGATACACAATAACAGTCAAACGCACAAGTTCCCCCAAAGCCGGCGCGGCAACGGGCAACCTTACAAGCGGAGCAACCGTTAATTACAGTGATGTTCTGAGCGTCACATACACAGCAAGCACCGGTTATTCGATTGCAACCCACGGCAAAACATCAATTACAGTTACCGGCAATGTCACAGCATCCGATATTTACGCAACGGCAACACCGAACAACTACACCTACACAGTAAAATATGTTTCGGTTAACGGCACAAATCTCGGCTCAGATTCGGTTACAAAGGCGTTTGGAACAACCAATACAATTACTCCGCCTGGAAAATACGGATATATTACGCCGCCAGCGCAAACTGTGAAATGGGATTCAACATCGAAAACCATCACCTTCAAATATTCCATTGACAACAGCGGAATCGGCGGTAGCAGCAGCAGAGGTTTTGTTGACACGAGCGTAGGCACGTGGGCAACCGTTAATATCTCATACTCAATCATCGGCAGAACCGCAAACTCGGTTACAATCAGAGCAACCTGCACGATGATAAAAAATAAAAACATCTATACTCCTTATGAATATTCGTTCAGCTGCGCGGGTCAGGATAAAGAGATAATTCCCTTCGGCGCATGGAACAATTACAACAACGCAACGGCTACTCAGACAATTGACTTTACAATTTCCGCGGGAACGGGCAGAGGAAGCACAAATGTCTCATGGAGTGTTCCCTGCCGCAACTATTACGGAACCGTTATTGACAACGAAGGCTATACCGACACGGTTGTCTATCCCGCATATTAAGCTAATTTGATTTAACGGAGAGGTTATAACAATGAAAAAAGCATTTTTGATTTTTCTTACGGTATGTTCCGTATTTCTGTTCGGCGTTACGGCATTTGCGGCCGGATCACCGGAATTTGCAGTATCTTCCGCAAACGCTGCTCCTGGAAGCAGCGTGGAAGTTACGGTATCGGTTAAAAACAATCCCGGTCTGACATCAATGAAGTTCAATGTTTCATTCGATTCGGTTCTTCAACTGGAAAAAGTTGAATACAACACAGCCTTTAAAGGCCAGACCATGCAGCCGAATCAGATGACAAGCCCCGTTACGCTTATCTGGCTGAGCCCCTTTGAAAACTGCGGACAGAACGGAGTGTTTGCTACCTTGACTTTCAAAGTCAGTTCTTCGGCAAAAAACGGCGACACGGCGGACATTGTTCTTGCCTACAACCCGAACGATGTTTATAACCTCAACGAAGAAAACGTCGGCTTTGCGGTTACAAACGGAAAAGTTACGGTCGAGAGCGGAAACGCTGCGCCTGCCGCAGGTGTTACACTGAACAAATCTGCCGTAACCGTAAAAGTCGGCGAAACGGAAACCCTGTCGGCAACGGTCAAGCCCGACAATGCCGGAAACAAAAATGTTGAATGGTCATCCGAAAACACAACAGTAGCCTCGGTAAGCAACGGCAAAATTACCGGAAACAAAAGAGGCACAACAACAGTTAACGCCACAACCGAAGACGGCGGATATACCGCGGCGTGCTCGGTAACGGTAGTATGCGACCATAAAAACAAAACCAAAATTCCGGCAAAAGATTCAACCTGCACGGAGCAGGGGTGGGACGAGTATTATGTTTGCGACGACTGCGGGCAAACACTTTCTTCTGACGGCACCGGGGAGGTTGCCGCTCGCCCCTTTCGCTGCCTCGCAGAACACACAGGAGGCACGGCAACATGTAAATGCAAAGCGGTTTGCAGTGTGTGCGGCAGTCATTACGGCAATTATGCTCCTCATAATTATAATTCTGAAATTGAAAATGAAAAGGCAATGAAAAAGCAAGGCACCTGCCGCGGGAAAACTGTATATTACTACTCCTGCTCCGTATGCGGTGAGTGTGAAAAAAATGACGCACATACCTTTGAAGGATCTTTTGGCGAACACCGGTTCACAAACTATGTTTACAACAATGACGAAACAGCCGAACACGATGGCACCGAGACCGCGAAATGTGATTATTGCAACGCAACAGACACCCGAGCAAGAACCATTAATATATATATTCGCGCACGCTCAACAGCAAATGTTGCCTATGAAGCAAATGTAACAATCACGGCAGAGGGCTGCAATGTGCCGGCAGGATGCAGGCTTGTTATTTGCGACGGCGACAGAACAGTTGCAACAGGCAGCCGTGAGAAAGTCAGTTTCAATGCAGGCAATATGACAAAAACCAAAAGTTTTACCGTAAAAATCATTACTTCAACGGGTTCGGTAAGAAAAAACAGCGCGGGAGCCGAAATAAGTCAGAAAATCAAAGTCAATGTTTTCGACGGCTTTTTTGCCAGATTGTTTGCCCTCATCAGAAAACTTATGGGAACCACTCCGAATATAGAAATTAAACCTTAAAGTCAATCGTATCACGGAAAGCGGTCCGCTCTGGCGGGCCGCTTTCTGCGTGCCTGCAATGCGTTTATTAATATGGATTTTCCGCTCGCGCCGTAAGATCGTCCGCTCACGCCATGAACGGCATTTCTCCGTTTTTTCGTGTTATTGTTTAATTGCAGTCAGGGAAAACCCGACACAAAACAGAAAACGGAGGATATTGTCATGTTACTTATTTGCTTACCGGTTATTATTGCAACGGCGGTTGCAGGCGCTTTTATCTGCGCATCGGAAGACAATGACAGAGCGGCTCTGGTTCTTGCAGAAATGAACTCGGCAAAACAGTAATTGTCAGCAAACCTGAAAGGAAGAAAAGCAATGATTATCTGTTCAATTATCACAGCGGCCGTAGTGATTACTGTCGGCACAATTATCTGCACATCGGGCGGGAGCAGCTTTGCAACATCCGTTCCTGCAAGATATGATTATGAAAAACATTTACGCGAATCCGACGCAATCAGAAAAATGATAAACAAGCACGCTTAATACTAAAAACATAAAAGCAGTCCGCAAGAGCAGGAACTTATAAAAATCCTGCTGCAAAAGCGGGCTGCTTTCTGTTCGGCATCGAAATCTTTTTCTGTCCCGGCTTGGCTTATTTATTTTTTATTATTATATTGAAAATTAAGAAATATATATGATATACTGTAAAATGGATTTTTATATAGCAAATAACGGCAAATTGCATTTTTGAAAAAGACTTTTTCGGGTTGACTGACTTGATTTGAATACGGGGGTTGTCGGGATGATTAAAAAGTTCAGAGGAATCGTATCGCTTCTGCTTTGCGTTGTGCTGCTGTTCGGCAATGTTGCCGTCGGCGGCGAAGGCTTTGCGGATTTTGTTGCGTCTGTATATGACGCGTTAAGCATCCGCGCAAGCGCCGTTGAAAGCGGCACCTGCGGCGACAACCTGACATGGACTCTCTCCGATGACGGCGTGCTGACAATAAGCGGCACGGGGGATATGAAGGACTTTACATATAATTCTTCGGATGCTTGGCGACAGTATAAAACTTTAATAAAAGAATTAATAATCGGGCAGGAGATTACAAGCATAGGCAGTTACGCTTTTAATTCATGTCTTGCTCTTACAAATGTAGAATTTCCCGACAGCATTGTCAGCATAGGATTGTGCGCATTTGAAAGTTGCGAAAGACTAACAAACATAGTCATACCTGACAGCGTTACAAGTATAGGTGGCAACGCGTTTGGTAGTTGTTACAATCTTGAATATATTACTATCGGTGACGGAATTACTTCAATTGACGGTGGTGTTATCGGCGGATGCTCTATCTTCAGTATTGATGGCAATCTAAAAAGCATAACAATCGGTAAAGGTGTCGCATCGATAGGCGAAGGCATTATCAGCCAGTGCTGTAATCTCGAAAGCATTACTGTTTCTCCCGACAATCCGGTTTATCATTCAGCGGGGAATTGCATTATTGAAACCGCAAGCAAAACACTGATTTCGGGTTGCAAAAACAGCGTTATCCCTTCCGATGGAAGTGTAACCAGCATAGGTAACTTTGCGTTTATTCTTTGCGAAAATCTGGAAAACATTATCATTCCTTCCTCTGTCACGAGCATTGGTGATTCTGCCTTTTTTGAATGTTATGCTCTTAAAAGCATAACATTTCCTGAATCCGTTACTAGCATTGGCGATTATGCGTTTTTAGAATGTTATGCTCTTGAAAGCATAACAATTTACGACTCCATCACAAGTATAGGTGAAAAAGCTTTCTTGAAGTGCAATAAATTAACAGATGTTTACTACACCGGCGCAGAAGAACAGTGGAACGAAATCAACATATCAGAGGGTAACGAAAAACTGTTAAGTGCGGATATTCATTATGTGATTGAACCGCTCAGTGTTTTAGAATACGAAATTAACGATGGCAAAGTTACAATTACCGGTTGTAATCAAAATGCAAACGGTGAAATTGTCATACCCGAAACAATAGAGGGATATCCGGTTACAAGTATTGGTAAAAATGCGTTCCAAAACTGTTCGGAGCTCACAGATTTAATAATTCCCGCAAGCGTTACAAGCATTGACACAAATCCGTTCACCGGTTGCACCGGGCTTGAAAGCATAACCGTTGATGAAAACAACACAGTTTATCATTCTTCGGGGAATTGCCTTATTGACACAGAAAGCAAAACACTTGTTGCAGGCTGTAAAAACAGCGTTATTCCGGCAGACGGCAGCGTTACAAGCATCGGTAATGCAGCTTTTGGCGGATGCTCCGGACTCGCTGAATTAACTGTTCCTCCTTGTGTTTCAAAAATCGGCGATGGCGCATTTTCTTTATGCAGCGGTCTTAACAAACTGGTTGTTTATAGTCCTTTAACCGGCACTGGTGCATTCAACGGTTGCTCGGGACTTAAGACAGCCGGTCCGATTGGAGGCGGCTATGATTTTGAATTTGGGTGGTTTGATACAATTCCCCCTTATGCGTTTTACGGTTGTTCCGGATTGGAAAGAATAATACTGCCTAACAGCATCGGCGAAATAGGTTATAGTGCGTTCAGCTATTGCAGCAGTCTTGAAAGCATAAAAATACCTTTCTTTGTAACTACAATTTACGGAGGAAGTGATTATTTAGAAGATTTATTTGGAGAAATCGGCTCACCCGGAGATAGCCCCGGGAAAGGAACGTTTTACGGCTGCACGTCCCTTACAAATGTTATTATTGGGAAAAATGTTACCACTATTGGTCCCAAAGCGTTTTTTAACTGCCCTAATTTGACAAATGTATATTATCTTGGTTCAGCAGATGAGTGGAGAGAAATCAGCATTGTTAACAATAACGGGTATAACGATTCGCTGGTTAATGCAAACATTATTTATAATTCGCCTTCTTCTTTAGCGTTTTTAGTATATTCAATTAACAACAATGAAGTTACTATAACAGGAATTGATATAAGGGAGAGTAACTTTGCTCTTGCGGGTATTATGCCAGACTCAACCGAATTCGTCATACCAGATTCAATAGAAGGATATCCGGTTACATCTATAAGATTTGATGCATTCAACAACTGCACCGAGCTTACCGCCATATCAATACCGGGCAGTGTTAACGATATAGAACCGGGAGCATTTTCGGGTTGTTCGAGTCTGGAAAGTCTGATTGTTTCAAACGACAACCCGGTTTACCATTCAGACGGAAACTGTATCATTAAAACAGACAGTAAAACTTTAATTGCCGGCTGCAAAAACAGCAATATCCCCGATGACGGAAGTGTTACAAGCATAGAAAACAGAGCGTTTTACGGCTGTAAAAACCTGGAAAACATTGAGATTCCGGAAGGAATTGAAACAATAGGTGCTTTTGCATTTTACGGGTGCGAAAAGCTGAAGAATGTTAACATACCCGACAGTGTCAGCCATATAGCACTGGGTGCGTTTTCCGGTTGTTCCGGCATTGACAGTCTGAGTGTTTCACCTGACAACCCGGTTTATCATTCATCGGGCAACTGTATTATCAGAACACAAACCGGCTCGTTGGCTCTGGGCTGCAAAAACAGTGTTATTCCGACCGACGGCAGTGTTCAGACCGTTGGTATTTATGCGTTTGTGGGCTGTTCGGAGCTTGAACATATAGCTATCCCCGACGGAGTAACGAGCATAGGCGATTATGCTTTTTCGGGGTGTTCCGGGCTGTCTTTTGTTGTAATTCCCGACAGCGTTACAACAATAGAACACAACGCCTTTTCAGGCTGCAACGGTTTAACCGATGTTTATTATAAAGGCACCGAAGAACAGTGGAACGAAATTGAATCCGGTGACAACAATGAAAATTTGCTGAACGCAAATATAACATACAACTTTGTTCCCGGCGAATATACACTCAATATTGGTTATCGGATGGTTGACGGTAACGATGCAGTTAAGCCCGCAGATTACAGTGCGTCGTTTGCTCTCGACGAAAGCTACAGTGTTACCTCTCCTGCTGTTACGGGATATACTCCGGATATTGCTGCCGTTGAAGGCAGGATGGACAGTCTTGACGGCAAAACAGAAACAGTAAACTATATACCCGATATTTATTATGAAAACAATCTGTTTGATGTTTCAGAGTGGTATAACAACCTAAAAACAAAGCCAAATAACGGCACAAACAGTCCGGATGCGAAAGTAAGCCTTTCCGGAGAAAAAGTTGTTTTTGAAACAGGTGAAAATGTTCAAAACCCTGATTGCTATACTTTATGGAGCGCAGGCAACGGTGACACCTCTTATTATAAAATTCCGTGTGAACCGAACACAGAATATACATTTCTTTACAATGTTGAACTTGAAGGTGAAGGCATAAGTCAAATTATTTTATTTGAATATGCAGAGAATTATACCGATCCAATAGCAGGTGAAATAGGTTGGCATGTTTTGTGCCCGGACTATCAATCTGATGCCGGCACTTATGTAAAAACCTGCACAACAGCCGAAAACGCAGCATATATCGGTGTTCGTGTCGGCACTGCAGGAGTTGCAGGCACAAAGGCAGCTTATTCAAATATAATGTTGCTTAAAACAAGCGATATAAAGCCATACACCATCACATACAGATACGGAGAAGTCAACGGCAATGCCGTTTATAAGACAATAACTCAGAATTTCGGCGCGGCGGTCACGCCTCCCGATGACCCTGAGTTCAGCGGTTATACCTTTGTCGGTTGGGATTCCGAAATTCCCGGAACAATGCCCGCAGAAAATCTTACCATTAATGCGCTTTGGATAAGCAGCACGGGAACTTATGGTCCGCTAACATACAGAATCGACAACAACAAAGAAGTTACCATTACCGATTGTGATAAAGAAGCAACCGGCGAACTTGTCATACCCGAAACAATTGATGGTTATCCGGTGACAAGCATTGGCGGAAATGCATTCCGTTATTGCAGACTTACAAATATTGAAATTTCAAACAGCATAAAACGAATAGATGATTACGCCTTCTTTAATTGTAACGGTTTTACAAATATAGATATTCCCTATGGCGTTGAAACAATCGGTAATTCCGCTTTTGCAGCTTGTTTTTGGTTAACAGACATTAATATTCCGAATAGTGTAATAAGCATCGGCAGTTCTGCTTTTGAGAGATGTTCCAAGTTAAAAAGTGTGGAAATCCCCAACAGTGTATCAAGTATCGGCAGTTCTGCTTTCAGAGATTGCACAGGACTTACAAGCATAGAAATTCCCGACAGTGTAACAAGCATAAGCAATTCTGCGTTCAGCGGATGCACAGGACTTACAAGCATAGAAATTCCCAACAACGTAACAAGCATCGGCAATTCTGCGTTCAGCGGATGCTCCGGGCTTGAAAGTATAACGGTGTCGCAGGGCAATTCAATATATCATTCAACAAATAACTGTCTCATTGAGACAGTAAGCAGCACTTTAATTCTCGGATGTAAAAACAGCGTTATTCCCGCAGACGGAAGTGTAATGAGCATAGGAGATTCTGCGTTTTACAACTGTTCAGGGCTTACAAGCATAAATATTCCCGACAGCGTAACAAGTATCGGCGATGCTGCTTTTAAAGATTGCACAAGACCTACAAACGCAACAATACCCAGCAGTGTAACAAGCATCGGCAGTTCTGCGTTCAGCGGATGCACAGGACTTACAAGCATAGAAATTCCGGACAGTGTAACAAGTATCGGCAGTTCTGCATTCAGTGGATGCACCAGATTGACTGAAATAACCATTCCCGGAAGTGTAAAAAACATAGAGTCACGCATGTTTGAAGACTGCACGGGACTTGAAAGCGTTACAATCGGCAACGGTGTTGAAAGCTTGGGTGATCTGGCGTTTTTATACTGCCTGAATCTGAAAGAAATCGAATTACCCGAAAGTGTAACAAGCATAGGGTGGCTTGCTTTCTATGTGTGCAGAGACCTTGAAAAAATAACTGTTTCACAAGGTAATCCGGTTTATCATTCGGCAGACAATTGCGTAATTGAAACAGCAACTGATACTTTGACTCTCGGATGCAAAACAAGTGTTATTCCCGCCGACGGAAGTGTTACAAAAATAGGTCATTATGCGTTTGCCGGCTGTATAGACCTTAAAAGCATAACCATTCCCGTAAGCGTAACCGACATTGGTGTTCAAGCATTTGAATTATGTGTAAGTTTGAAAGATGTAACGATTTTGGAAAATGTTGAAACAATAGGCGAAGGTGCCTTTTATTACGTTGGTAACATATCTTATTCGGAAAATATGACGGCAGAAGGCTCTCCCTGGGGTGCCAGATGTGTTAACGGATTTGTTGACGACAATCTGATTTATTCCGATGAAAGCCGAACGGAATTGTGCGCTTGCTCTACAACGGCAAAAGGTGAAATCACTATTCCCAGTAGTGTTACGAATATAGGCGACTATGCGTTTGTTTTTTGCGAGGGAATTACAGATGTTACAATCGGCAGCGGCGTTGAAAGCATAGGTGAATCGGCGTTCGCCTTTTGCTCCGGTCTTGCGAGCGTAACCGTTCCCGTTGGCGTAAAAAATATCGGTGCATCCGCGTTTACCGAATGTTTCAATCTTACCGATGTAAATTACACCGGCACTGAAGAGCAGTGGAATGAAATCAGCATTGCAAGCGACAACGAACCGTTGCTGAACGCAAACATAAAATATTATGACGGGTCGCTCACAATTAATTATCTTATTGAAGGCAGCGACGAGCCCCTTCGTGAAGCGTATAAAGACAGCTCACTTTCTTACGGTGATTCTTACAGCGTGGTTTCGCCTGAGGTTCCCGGCTATCACCTTGTTGATGACGGGCAGACAACAGTAAACGGTGTTATGGACTTTGACCCGGTGAGCGTCAATGTATATTATGCCCCGGGCGATTACCCGCTGACAATTAACTATGTTATGAGCGACGGCAATAATGCCGCCAAGCCCGAAAACCATACGGAAAACATAACCTTCAACACCGCATACAGCTTTCCCTCGCCTGCCGTTACGGGTTATACACCCGATGTTGATGTTGTTACGGGCACAATGGACGCCGAAGGTAAAACCGTTACGGTTACATATTCGCCGAACATATATAGCATTAAATACTATGTTGACGGTAAGGTTTATTTAAGTGTTAAAGTCGCATTCGGCAGCGAAGTTACCGCACCGGAAAACCCGCAAAAATTAAGTTATCTTTTTGCCGGCTGGACTCCGGAAGTTCCTGCGACAATGCCCGCAAAAAATCTCAGCTTCAATGCTTTATGGACCGATGTTTACGGCATAGGCGAAGAAACATACAGTTTCAAGAACTTTTCAAATAAAGACATAAAATGCTCACACAGGAATTATAACGGGCACTGTTTCGGAATGGCAGCAACAAGCTCCGGCTATTATATCGGCAAGCTTGACAAAGCTGATATCGGCGGGGAAAACAAAACCCTTTATTCGCTTTCAATCAACAATAATAAAGTTAGGGAGCCGATTTGCACTTATCTTTTAATACAAGGTCCCGTAGGTCCGTTTGGAACCAAAGGCGCAGAGCGTGAAGCTATAGTTGCGGGCGGCAGCATCGATCTGAAAAAAGAAAAAAACACATCATCCGACTGGAACGCCTGTGTAAACTACATTAAAAATCACAAATACGACTATAAAGGTTCGCTCAATGTCGGAGTATGGTATAAAGACAGAGGAGGTCATGCGGTTAATTTCCTGTATTACAAAGAGGTCAACAATCAGCAGAGAATCTACGTTTACGACAGCAACTATCCCGGTTACGAAATGTATTATTACAAAAAAGGTTCATATATTTATGAAAACTCCGACGATCCGCGATACAAATACGGCGACAGCCCTGCAATAAAAGGAATTGACCTGATGGATGTTGCTACATATTTTGATTATGCAAAAAGTGTTTCTTTGCTTGATTACATTTTTACATCAATAAAATCAGTTGAAATTGAAAACGCCGAATACAGCTATATGAAATGTGACGGCGAATTAAGCGACTATGTTATTTTTAAGATTCCCGAAGGTGTCGAAGAAGTTAAAATTACACCGTTGGAAGATAACGCATCCTTCGAATATATGGGCGTTGAATACACGTTCGGAAAAGTTGATGAAGACACTTACGGTGTTCTTGAAGTTTTAACGGAAAGCGCCGAAGAGGGCAAAAAGACCGAATTTGTTATTGAAAATGCTCCCGCACAGGTGCAGATTAAAAATTATGTTCCCGAACGCACAGACGATTACCGGACATCAATAACCTTCACTGCGACAATCACTGACCTCAATGATGATGTAACCGTTCACTGGTTCATTAACGGCAAGGATTCAGGAACAGGCAAAACGTTCAAGGTCGAAGAAGCAAAAGCCGATTACACTGTTCAGGCAAAACTCATAGACAAGTCAGGCAAAACCACGTCTGAAAGTGAAAAGGAAACGGTGAAAATAAAGCACGGATTCTTTGACATTATCATCTGGTTCTTCAGGCACCTCTTCAACCCCGGCGCATATGATAAAAAACAATAAATAAAAAACAAGCACCTGAAAAACGGTGCTTGTTTTTATATGACAGAAGGTGTTTTTATTTTTTCAGCCACTCAATAATGGCATTTATTGCTCTTGAAAAAAGCGATGAAGAACCGCCGGCTCCTTTTCCGCTTTCAGTCAGTGCAAGTAACTGCTCAAGCATATTAATTAAAAACTGTTTGAACGGAGAAAGGTTTGCCGTGTCATCTTTTTCCTCTTCTTCCGCTTCTGCCGACGGTTCGGCGTCGCCGGGGGTTCTGGGTTCAGCTTCATCGTCGGCGGCAGCAGCATCGTAATTATATGCTGCAAAAGCCGTGACCGCGGGAACCGCTGCCGCAAGCAAAAAAATGCTCACAAGCATAATTGAAATAAGCTTTGTGATTCGATTTTTCATAGTAATCCTCCTGAATATTTTAAATTGTATTATAACAGACCGCAAAAAAACCGCAATTCACGCCGCGGTTAATTTAACCACGGAAGAAATACTTCAATAATCTCAATAACAGCAACACATATATCGATTATTAAAGAGTTCCCTGTGTCGCCGACAGAAGAACCGGATGAAGATTTAGATGTGGAAAAGCGTCTTTTAAATCTGGCTGCAAATGTATTAATTACTTTCGAAGTAGCCACTAAAGCTCCGCCCCAAATTCCAGGCTGCTGTAAAAGAATTGAGTGTGTTGAGTTTTCCCATCCTTCCGGCAAGTCGCTGTTTTCCGCTTTTATCAACAGCCCGAAAGCACCATAAACGCTGTTGCAACCGTAAAAACAGCCCCGGTAGTAGAACGAGGGATATATCGGCTGGTTTCTCACTCTTTTGAGATTGCTGCAGTTGAAAAACGCGCCGGTATCTATTTTTACACTGCGGTTAAGAGTGATTTTTTCAAGGCTTTTGCTGTTTGAAAAAGCGTATTCATAAACGGTTTCAACCCCGTCGGGCAATATAAAATCTTTGTTTTCACTGCAGTTGGGATATAACAAAAGCGTTTTCATATCCTTGGTGTAAAGCACACCGTCAACGGAATGGAAATACTTGTTGTTTTCATCACACTCATAATGCTTGCAGTAAAAATCCCCTTTCTTTTCAGAAGGTTCATAAAAAAACAAGTATTCCACAGTTGATGGAATAACAATTTTATCAAAAACCGTGTTTTTAGGGAAGTTAGAAAGAGCTACATATGTAACCGGAAGACCATTTATTTGCTCTGGTATTTCAACAATTGAATCGCTTCCGTTGTAACCGAGAATCAATATCTCTCTTACCCGAATCGACCACTCACCGCAATAAAAATCGTTATTATAATAAAAATTATTAGCAGATGTTACATTAAATGAGTTGCAACAGTCGATACGAGGTGAGTAAGAAAGCACCTCTTCGGGTTCAGCGGCAGAAGAACCACAGAAAAACACCCCCGACAGCAATGAAACAGCCAGAACAACCGAAATAATTCTTAAAACTTGTTTTTTCATTGAATCACCGCACAAGAAAATTAATTAATCTAATTTCATTTTATTATGAGAATATTTCTAAAGTTGCCCTTATTATTTCAAAGAAAGAACTACCCGAGGTAAAATGAGTGTTGAAAAAAATGTTAACCGCTCTTGCGACATAAGCGATACTGAATCTGCCGCCTGCCCAATCGATTGACTTGATAAAAGCAATAACCGAGCGCCAATTTGCCCAATCAATATCAGGCGACCCAATAGATCCAATCCAAGGATTATAACTAACGAACTTAAAATATTCAGCGCTTGTTGCTGCATAAAAAATGTTTGAATCGGTAAAGGTGCCTGTTGTGTTCCATGAGCCGTTTTCATATTGCTGAATGACAAACTCAACTTCAACCCTGACGGTTACGATGGCGTCGATAGTTGTGAATATTAATAATAAAGTGTCAACGGTGGCGGTTTCGACGGTAGCTTCATTTGTCCATTCACCGCTGCCGACATCCCGGTCTGAGTCAACCTGTTTAGCCGTCCATTTCACAGGTATCATTCTGACATCGCCCTCAACAGGCGTTACAAGGACTCCCTGGGTAAATGTGTCAATATATGAACCGAAAGCGGTAATATTGACACTCTCGCCTTTGACTGCTTCATAACGGTCGAGACCAACCCAGCAGTCTTCCGGCTTGGGAATGAAAGGATCCCTTTCTTCTGTTACGGCGGGTTCGCCTGCAGAAATCTCCGTTTCATCAGCCGCAGCGGATATACTCACAGCGGAAAATGCCATTATTACTGCCAGCAGAACAGAAACCGGTTTTTTAAACGCTCTCATTTCGTTTCACCTGTCAGGGATTTAATTAAACATACTTTTTTTTAGTATATCATATATTTTTTCATTTGCAAACAAAAAAATATTGAATTATATTATTTTCGAATATATAATTAATATGATTACTCATTTAAACGGGGTGTGTTATGAAAATCGCGATTTGTGACGATGAAAACATATGGCTCGATTCCGTTGTAACCGTTCTTGAAGATTACTCAATTGAGAGAAAGCTTGACATAGAATATCAATCTTTCAACAGTTATCTGCTTCTTGAACCGAAAACGGATGAGTTTGACATTTTCATAATGGATTACCAGACTCCCGAAATCGACGGTCTTACTTTCGCGAAAAAAATCCGCGAAAAATACGGCGACAAAAAAACGATTATCTTCCTGACATCTTACCAGGAGATTGTTTATGACACCTTCGCCGTGCGCGTGCACAGGTTTCTGATAAAGCCGGTAGATAAAGCCAAGATGTTCGAAGCGCTGGACGCGGTCATCGGCACCAGCAACCTGAACAGCACGCTTTCCGTCAAGAGCGACGGCAAGGTTGAAATTATACCCATACGGGATATTCTCTACATTGAGGTAGCCGACAAGGAGTGCTATATCTGCCTGAGTGAAGACCAGATAGTCTGTCACAAACCCATTTCACAGCTTGAAGACGAGCTCGTTTCACGCGGCTTTTTCAGAACTCACAGGACCTACCTCGTGAATATGGGCAACATACGCAGTTTTGACGCGAAAACAATAGAATTCAGCAACGGCGAAACAATTCCGATGAGCAAACGCCGCTATAAAGAATTCTGCAGCGCTTATCTCGATTTTAACGGATAAAAACGGGGGAAGGGAATGCTTACATACATTCTTCATTTACTGTTGTTAACCACTTCGGTGTCGATGATTCTTGTTTCGCTTTATGTGTTTTTCGGTTATGAGGCGAGAAAAAACAAGGTGCCGTTCATTGCCGGGTCGGCGGTTTCGGCTGTGGTGGCTGTTCTTCTGATTTATTTCACAAAGGGCAACGAAGACGCCGAATTTATGTTTGACCTTTGGCAGATTGCGACAAACATGTTCCTGCCTTATCTGCTGTTTAAATCCGGCAGAAAAGCAACCTTCGCGCTATACGGTTTTGTTCTGCCCTCTTTTTCGGATATAATTGCCTCGCTGATAAGTTCAAAAATCGGCGATATTTCCGAAAACGAGACTATTTTGATGTATATTGCCATTTTTGTTGCAACAACATTATTGATAATAATTTTACGCAAAGCTCTGCCGATAAAATTCACGCCGGAATTCCTTGAAACAATTCCCGTCTATGTTTATGTAATAATTTTCATTTATCTTTTTTCCAATTACTACAGCATTGAACTGGCGCAGGACGCTTCGTTCCATGTGGAAGTCGCGAACATTCTCAAGGTTGTTTCGGCAATCCTCGTAACCGTTTCGGTGGTTGTGATTGTAATACGCTACATAAATGTTCTGAATCTTCAGAAAGAAGCCGAAAAACAGCTTGAAGCCGAAATTCATCATTATGAAGATATGATGCGCAAGAACAGCGATATCCGTTCATTCAGGCATGATTACAAAAACAACCTTTTCTCGCTCAACGCCCTTATGACCGACGGCAGAACAGATGAAGCGCAGAAATATATCTCCGAACTCGCGGGTGAACTGGAAAACACTTCCAACAATTACCAGACGGGCAACTACCTTGCTGACGCCATTATTTCGGAGAAATCGGAAAACGCTTCAAAGAGCGGCACAAGAATCAGCTTTTCGGGCACAATTCCGAAAGACTGGGTCAAAAACAACGACCTGTGCGCGATTCTTTCCAATTCGCTTGACAACGCTGTCAGGGCATGCGAACCGATTGAAAACGCGGTTGTCATGGTTAGTTCAAAAGAAACGCCGAACAGCGTTGTGATTTCTGTCGCCAACCCCGTAACAAAACGGGTTGAAATCAAGAACAACCGGATAAAAACCACTAAATCGGATTCACAGAACCACGGAATCGGTCTTGCAAATGTTGAGAAAACAGCGAAGAAGTATAACGGATACATGAAACTCTCCTGCACCGACGCCGAATTCGAACTCAAAGTCGGTTTGATAAACAACTGATAACAATTATAAATAATCTCCAAACAGTCCTGCACCCTTTCGGGCAGGGCTGTTTTTCCGTTCACGCAGAAAAACCGACCGTTCGCGCAGCAGTCGTCCGGCAGGTCCGGTTTATATGTTATTATTCAGTTGCAGTCAGGGAAAACCTGAAACATAAAAATCAAAAGATTAAAACGGAGGGGTTTTATTATGTTAATTATCTGTTCAGTGGTTTTTGCGGTAGCGGCGGTCGCCGGCACTCTTGTATGCACATCCGATGACAACGACAAAGCGGCAATGATTCTCGCCAAAATGAATTCCGCGAAAATAAATTGAGAAAACCAAATACAGATTTGTTCCGCTTTTTCGGAGTGTATTCCGAATTTCAGGAACAACCGAAAGGATGTCAAATAAAATGAACCCGATAAAAAGAGCCTTTTCTCTCGTTTCAGCCTTGATTATGACGGTAAACATCGTAGCTTTTTTCGGCTTTGGTGTTTCGGCTCAGGACAGCAGCGCGGATTTCGCAACGGTCTCCGAAACCGCAGGGAATGCCGGCACAATCAACATCGGCAGGAACAATGTGTCTTTGAAATCTTCCGATTATTACAGCTTCACCCCCGCTGACGGCGGCTATTATGCAATTACCGGCGAAGCGGTTGTCCGGACCGCGAAAAAAGCGGACAGCAACACTGTAAAAAATGTTTCGGAAAAGAATATGCACTCGTATTTCAACAAATACGGTCTCCGCGCGTCAGATCTGTTTTATTTCGAAGCGGACTCGCTTTACTGTGTATATTTCAGTGATTGGTTCGGCGAGAACGATAAAGCCGAAATAATTGTTGAATACTACGGTGAAATCACCGATTACTCATATGAAAAAACAGAAGTGAATTCTCAGAATATTGAAGCTGGTGTCTTTATGCGTAATGATTCCGAAAAGGATTATCCGTATCTTGGTTCTGTGTGCTGTTTTCCCGCCGAAATCAGATTCTCAGGCGGAAAAACATTAAAGAACGATAGTTGGAGCGGGTATATGAAAATTCGCGATCTCGGAACGCAGACGCTCAAAGTGTTTATGTCAAACAATGACGGTCCCGTCTTTGAGTTTGAAGTAGTTTATGAGCCGGAAGATGTTGAAAGCGTCGAATTGCCCGCAAACTTCAGACCGTCTTTGTTTGAAGTGTTCTCCGGAGGCAGCGGTTATTACTATTGGAATTTAATCTACCCCGATAAGATTACGGTCAATTTCAAAAACGGAAACAAATCCGTTGTTACGGACATATTCCGGACCTCATCTTTCATTTCGGAAAACGAAATCCGCCACAGTCTGAGCTCGGGTTATGAAAGAAACGATGAAGACCGGATGGTTTTCAGGGTATATATCGACGGAAAACTGTTTTGTGAAAAAGACGCCGACTGCTCTTCCTCTCTCATAGTTGATACCGCAGAACTGTTTAAAGCAATTACAGAAGAAATTATATACGCCGCCGACCGTATCTCAGACGGTGCTGACCCCGTCAGAGTTTTGCCGGATTTCTTCAGCAGTCTGATGTCCGTATTCAGATACTTCATTAAACACAGAATGTATATTATGAAAAACGGATACTTTTTTAACGGAACAATCCCCCATATGACCAACTGGCTGGTTACGATATAACCGCCCGAAATAAAAGATTTAAAAGGAGACAATTATGCGTTCTGTAAAAAAATTCATTTCAATAATCCTCTGCCTCGCGGCGCTGGTTTGTATGTTCCCGGCCGCGGCGTCAGCGGAGGACGGCACCGAAGACCCTTTTCCCGACACGGTATACGCACAGGAAGCGGAACCCGACGAAGACAATATTTCCGCGGCCCCTGACATACCTTTGGGCGGTAACCCTGCCGACAAAGTCATCAAGATGATGACTTCGTTTCTGCTAGAACATCCATTGTTTATAATCCCGCTGGTTCCCGCAACCGTGATATCCGTAATTGTGTCTATGATTGAAAACTTTATCGGAATGATAGTGGAGTTTTTCGAAAATCCCGGCGACTATATCCCGTTCCCCGTTTTTGAATAAACCAACGGGCTTTCCCAAAAGTAGCCGATGACATCTTGTTTCAAAAATACAAAAAAGCAAAAATAAGAGGGTATGGAGATTATCAAAATCTCCATACCCTTTATTATTAACCAGTCCTGCTTGACAATTCCGCAATCGTTTTTAAAGAGTTTTCTTAAATTACTGGTTTATGACAGGACGGCGGAAGCAGTCCTTTTTTCTGTAAAAGAATTATCCGTTTCCGTTTTCAATAAATTTTACGCAAAGCGGCACAAGCTCGTCCGCTCTGTCTTCAATGCACTGGTGACCTCCGCCTTCAACAAGATATTTTTCGGCATCCGGGAAGGCGCCGTAAAACTGATTTCTCATCGTGTCATTTATAATTATGTCTCCGTCTGCGTTTACAAGCAGAACCGGGCAGGTGATTTTATTCGTGTTTTCAAGGTCGGTTTCGCGCACATTGACAAGCATATTGCACATTCCCGCGCCGATTCCGTCATACAAAAACGGGTCCGTGACGCCTTTTGTGTCATATTCAAGCGAGAACTTCAGATTTCTTGTCGCCGCAAAGACTATCAGTCTCACAAGAGGAGTGATTTTAGTTCCGTAACGGAAAAATGCGTTCATAATGAACTGCATCGGTCTGCTCGTCACAACTCCCTCAAAGCTCTCGGGGCAGGTGCTCTGCGGTGCGGGGCAGAAAAGCAAAAGTCTCTTCACGGGGAATTCCTCCGCAATATTCGTCGCAACTCCGCCGCCCATTGAGTGCCCTGCAAGAATCCACTCCCCGTCAGGGTCAATTTCCTTCATAAGACCGGTTATCAGCTTCTCTCTCTCAACAACCCTTGTGTCTGCGCTCTCCCTTGTGCTGTAACCGAAATTCGGCAGATCGGCAAGCACGCAGTCGTAGCCCCTGTCCGCCAGACCCGACGCCATATTCCGCCAGGCGTAGGTTGAACACAAAAAACCGTGGAGCATCATAATTCTGCCCTTGAAATCACCCTTGTGCTCAATTATTCTGTAATGAATTTCATAATCGCCCTGTGTGTAGAATCTGCTGTCGTCATACGGAGTGTCAACCGCAAAAACGGCAGGGCTCAGAACGCCGCAAAGCAGGGTGAAAACAAGAATAACGCTTATAAATCTTTTCATTTTTCTGTCCCCTTATTTTGTTCCCGTTGAGCCGAATCCGCCTTCTCCCCTTGCCGTATCGTCAAGGTTTTCAACCTCGACGGGGTCAAGCGGGCACACCGGCATAATCACAAGCTGGGCTATGCGTTCGCCCGGCTCTATTGTGTAGGGCTCGCTTATCTGGTTTATTACGCCCACCTTTATTTCTCCGCGGTAGTCGCTGTCAATTACGCCCACGGAATTAAGCAGACCTATTCCGTGTTTTATGGCAAGACCGCTCCTCGCAAAAACAAAGGCGCCCATCTCATCTGACGGCAGAGCTATGGCTATTCCGGTAGGAATAACGGCAGTTTCTCCGCCTCCGAGAGTCAGCGGAGCGTCTATGCAGGCGCAAAGGTCCATGCCTGCGCTGCCCTGAGTTGCCCTGAAAGGAATCTTTGCATTTTCGTTTACTTTTTTTATTTTCAGTTGCATATTATTCACCTTATCTTCTGAGCATTTTTGCAATTTTCTGAGCCGCCTCAACCGTCTTTTTCCCTTTTGCGTCAACGGTTAAATCCGCTTCACCCATAAACTCGAGCATATCGCCGGAGAAGCCCTTTTTGAACCGGTAAAGCCCGTTGTTCTCATCCACAATTCCGGAAACACCCCTGAAATCATAGATATCGCAGCCGAGCGAAATCGCCCATTGAATGTTTGTCCATTGCAGCAGATAATTCGGCATGACGTTGCGGTGCGAGTTAAGGGATGCGCCGTAGAAATACCACACCTTGTTGCCCCAGTGAACACAAAGGGTGCCCGCAATCGGCTCCCCTTCATAATACGCCATATTCAGGCGGCAGTCCTCACCGAAGGTGTCAATTATTTTAGCAAAATATGCGGCCGAGCGTATGGCAAAGCCGTCACGTTCGCCCGTTTCTTCCATTATCCTGTAAAAATCTTCAGCCGCTTCGCTGCCGCACCTTCTGATTTCAACATTGTGCTTGAGCGCAACCCTGACATTGTAGCGGTGCTTTGAGGCAAATGCCGCAAAGACCTCGTCCTCCGTCTTTCCGCTTATATCAAGGCGGTAAACGAATCTGCACTGGTAGCCCTCAAAGTTCATAAATCTCGGCTGCTGAACAAAGCCCGCCTCTTTAATGATTTGCGCATATTCCTCATCCGATGCAAGGGCGTCGGTGTCAATTTTAAGCATATAACCGTTCAGCTTTCCGCCTTCTTCTTTCGCCGCTTTTACAAGGGCGTTGAAGGTTTCTGCATCGTGAAGGTCGCAAACTGGACCTCTCGGAGCATAGAGCATATGGTATTTCAGTTTGGAAATTCTGCGCGCGAGCACGGCAAGCGTGCCCTTGATTTTGCCCGAATCATCACGGGCAATTACGCCGAACCACTGCCAGTCATCCTTTACCCTGCCCCAGACGGATGTCTGTAAAAAATGCCCCTTCGGATGCGAGGCGACAAAGGAGTCAAGCTCTTCTGCGTTGTCACGGTAAACAATCTCGGTTTTCATCTTTTCACCTGCGTAAAACGCATCCTTTCACGGCAGAAGTCAGCATCTGCCAAAATTTAACATAACTTTATATATTATATACTTTATGCGCTCCGTTTTCAAGTGCCCGCAGCAGCAGACCGGGCATAATAAAACCGTTTTCCTTTTTTGCGTTTTTTGTGACGGAAAACCGTATTGCCTGCCTTCTTCGGCTTTGATTGCAGTTTCCGGTATTAACGGGTTTTTCAGACAAAGCTCCTGCGGCTTATCTCCGCAACATCCTCCCCTGCTGACCAAACTCATTCCGCCGCCCCACCGCGTTTTCACGATTTAAACCGCTGAATTAAGTGCCGGCTTGTTTTTGTATTTTTTGTTTCACGTGAAACAGTGCTGCTGTGCCGTGCGGTTCCGGATAAAAATTAAAGCGCTCTGTTAGGAGCGCTCTTTTGCTGCTGTTTTTCAGTCGGTTGCTTCTTTTTTGATGTTGATGTAGTTCACTGCGTCGCCGTTTATAATCTGCGTGTATTTTTTGCCTTCGAGCATAATCCAGTTGTCTTCAATTTTAACGATTGTGCCTTCAAATCCCATCGCAGAGCCCGTAGTGACTATTGTAACTTTTTTGCCAATGAACGCCTGTAACATTTCTGTCGGCATTTTTCTTTCAACTCCTTTTTCTTTGTTTCTTTTTCTAACAATTCTTCTTCGCCTCTGCGTGTTTGCCGCAGTCGTAATCAGAATCAAAAAAATAATGATATATAAAAACCATATATTTGAAATATGATCATCTCCTTTGCCTTTTGAAAACTCGGAATCACAGAGGTTTTTTGGAAATCTGTGCCGACGGTCTGGGGTATTTCGGGGGAGTCGGTCCGGATTTTTTTATAACAACCAGGTTTCTTGTTTGCTCATCTGCCAGCTTTAATTCTTTACAGCAAACGAATTTTCCGCCGAGCGTTTTCACGGCAGAACGTGACACCGATAATTCCTCTTCAGCCTTTGAACCTTTTAATGCAACAAAAGATCCGTCCTCTTTTACAAACGGCAGGCAATATTCGCAA
This sequence comes from Clostridiaceae bacterium, assembly GCA_016288315.1. Classification (GTDB taxonomy): domain Bacteria; phylum Bacillota; class Clostridia; order Oscillospirales; family Acutalibacteraceae; genus CAG-177. The sequence goes on from JAEEYU010000033.1 coordinate 26,666, forward strand.
AGCACATTAAGCGAGGCGACGGCGCGTGAAACGGCAAGGTCGAATTTTTCTCTGAGCTCTCCCCTGCCGAGTTCTTCCGCTCTCGCATGAAGAACCTGCGCTTCAAGACCGAGCTCCGAAACAGCGTAGCGGACAAAATCGAGTTTTTTGCCTGTGCTGTCAAGCATTGTGATTTTCAGACTGTTGTCATAAATCAGCATCGGCAGACCGGGAAAACCGGCGCCTGTTCCGATATCAATTACTTTTGATTTTCCCGGAATGTCAAGAGCGGTAAAAACCGTTAAACTGTCAACAAAATGTTTTGTTACAATTTCATCCGGATTTTTAATTGCAGTCAGATTAAACTGCCTGTTTGATTCGACAAGCATTTCGGCATATCTGTCAAACAAATCAAGTTGTTTTTCATTGAGAGTCAAACCAAAAGCAGCCGCCTCGGTTTTCAGTTGAAGTTTGTCAATCATTTTTGCCCTCCCTCTCAAGCCAGATGAGCAAAACTGTAACATCGGCGGGGCTTACTCCGGAGATTCTTGATGCCTGCCCGATGTTCTCCGGTCTGATTTTGCCGAGCTTTTCCGCCGCTTCAAGTCGAAGCCCGGTTATTTCATTATAATTAATATCTTCGGGAAGTTTGCGGACTTCAAGTCGGCGCATTTCGTTAATCTGCTGTTGCTGATGTTTTATGTAACCTTCATATTTAATATCCAGCCCGACCTGCTCGAAAATTGCAGGAGGAAGGTCCGGACGGGTTTTGTCAAACGGTGTGAGTGCATCATAATCGAGCTGCGGTCTGCGTAAAAGTTCAACAAGGCGAATGCCCGTAGTCATCGGTGCTGTTTCACGTGAAACAAGCATTTTGTTGATTTCTTCAGACGGAGCGATTGTTATGCTCTCAACTCTCTGCCGTTCTTCATCAATTAGTCGAAGCTTTTCTTTGAATTCTGCGTAGCGATCTTCTCCGATAAGCCCGATTTCATAGCCGAGCTGAGTAAGACGGCGATCGGCATTGTCCTGACGGAGAACAAGACGGTATTCTGACCGGGAAGTCATCATTCGGTATGGGTCGGAACAGCCCTTGGTTACTAAATCGTCGATTAACGTGCCGATATAAGAGCTTCCGCGGTCAAGAACAACCGGTTTTCTGCCTTTTATTTTCATAGCGGCGTTAATTCCGGCAACGAGTCCCTGAGCCGCCGCTTCCTCATATCCGCTGGAACCGTTGAACTGCCCTGCGCCGAAAAGTCCGTCAAAATCAAGGAATTCAAGGGTTGCTTTAAGAGCGAGAGGGTCAACGCAGTCGTATTCAATTGCATAGGCAGTTCTCATAACCTCGGCATGGGTAAGACCGGGTATGGAATGCAGTATTTTAAGCTGCACATCTTCGGGCAAAGACGAGGACAAGCCCTGTATATAGAGTTCATCTGTGTTTGCGCCGCAGGGCTCAACAAAAAGCTGGTGACGCGGTTTTTCGGAAAAACGAACGATTTTATCTTCGATGCTGGGGCAGTAGCGGGGACCTACGCCGTCAATTCTGCCCGAATAAAGAGGGGATTTATCAAGGTTGTCAAGAATAATCTGCTTTGTTTCGTCGTTGGTGTAGGTGATATAGCAGGGCTCGGTGTTGACAATTTCTTCTTTTGTCGTAAAAGAAAATGGGGTTGTGACATCGTCGCCGGGCTGCAATTCCATTTCATTAAGGTCGGCGCTTCTGCGGTTGACTCTCGGGGGAGTGCCCGTTTTGAATCTGCGGGTCGGAACGCCGAGCTTTTTGAGGGCAAGTGCGAGTTCATTTGCAGGGAACATTCCGTCGGGTCCGCTCTCGTAGCAGACGTCGCCGACATAGACCTTGCCTGCAAGGAAGGTGCCGGTTGCAATAATTACACATTTTGCTTTATGGACGGCTTCAAGGCGGGTTCTGACAGCCCAAAGGTCGCCGTCGCGGTATAAATCAACAATTTCCGCCTGCTTAACAAAGAGATTCTCCTGCTGTTCGAGAACGTGTTTCATATAGGCGGAATATTCTCTGCGGTCAATCTGCGCGCGAAGAGAGTGAACGGCGGGACCTTTGCCGAGGTTTAACATACGGTTCTGAAGGGTGTTTTTGTCCGCAGCTATTCCCATTTCGCCGCCGAGAGCGTCTATTTCACGAACAAGATGCCCCTTTGAAGTGCCGCCGATTGAAGGGTTGCAGGGCATATTGCCGACCCAGTCGAGATTTATTGTGAAAACGGCAGTTTTACAACCGAGGCGCGCCGAGGCAAGACCCGCCTCAATTCCGGCGTGCCCCGCTCCGATAACAACTATATCAAACTGGCTTGCTTCGTATTCCATAATTACCGTCCGATTTATAAAGTTCCCCGCTATTATACTCTAACGTGAGAAAAAAAACAACCGTATAATATAATGATTATATAATAAATGCGGGGAGGCATAAAAAAGGAACGGAGGTGTGAGTTTCCGTTCCCTTGTTGTTTATTGTTTTGTCCCCGGTTTTTATACTTTTCAATTTGCGAGTGCTGCTTCGAGAGCGGTGCTGTCTGCTGTTTTGAAAACCATATCGGCGTTTTCGCTGTCGCCCGACACCATAGAATACATATATTCTATGTCAATGCCTGCGTCGGCGATTTTCTGCAGCGCGGAATTGAGCCCGCCCACGCTGTTTGAGATGGTCACGCGCGAAACGTCGCTGACCTTGACAACCATACCGGCGCCTATGAGCGCGTCCGTTGCGGCGGCGACATCGTCAACGATTATGCGCACAATGCCGTATTCAGTGGTTTCCGCTATGTTGAGCGCGAGCAGATTTATGCCCGCCTGCGCGAGTATCTTTGTTATCTCGTTGAGCTGACCCTTGCGGTTTTCAAGAAATACCGAAATCTGTTTGACTGTCATTTTTCCACCTCATAACTTTCTGTTGTCTATTATGCGAACCGCCTTGCCCTCGCTTCTTGCAATGGTTCTGGGCGCGACAAGGTGAACCTTTGCAAATATGCCGAGCATGGATTTCAGCGCTGATACAAGCTGTTTCTCCATATCCGCAACCTTGCCGAGGTTGTCGGTAAACTTTTCGGGAGTCATCTCCACGTTTACATCTATTGTGTCGGAATTGTTGACACGGTCAACGATTATCTGGTAATTTGCCTCGTAGCCCTGCTCAAGAAGAACGGTTTCTATCTGTGACGGGAAGACGTTTACGCCGCGGATAATAAGCATATCGTCCGTGCGACCCATCGGCTTGCTCATTCTTACATGCGTTCTGCCGCACGGGCACTGCGAGTCGGAGAGCACGCATATATCTCTTGTGCGGTAGCGGATCATCGGGAACGCCTCTTTTGCAATTGTGGTGAAAACAAGTTCACCCTTTGAGCCGTAAGGCAGAACCTCTCCCGTTTTGGGGTCGATGATTTCGGCAATGAAATAGTCCTCATTAACGTGCATTCCGCCCTGGTCGCTGCACTCAAACGCAACTCCGGGCCCCGTTATCTCAGTAAGACCGTAGATGTCATAAGCTTTCATGCCTCTGCCGAATTTGTTCTCAATGTCGCGGCGCATTTCTTCAGTCCAAGCTTCGGCGCCGAAAATACCGGCTTTGATATGGATATTGTCAATGGCGCCGGTGTTTATTGCGCTTTCGGCAAGATATTCGGCGTAGGAGGGGGTGCAGCAGAGAATTGTTGCCTTTAAATCCTGCATAAACTGGAGCTGTCTGTCGGTGTTGCCCGATGACATGGGAAGGGTTAAGGAGCCGACCTTGTGAGAGCCGCCGTTGAGACCGGGACCGCCTGTGAAAAGACCGTAGCCGTAGCAGACCTGAACAACATCGTCTTTTGTGCCGCCGACGGCTGTGATTGCACGCGCGCAGCATTCATCCCACATATCAATGTCATTCTGTGTGTAGAAGGCGACAACTCTTTTGCCGGTTGTGCCCGATGTTGACTGGATGCGGACACAGTCGGAGAGGGGACGGGCGAGCATTCCGTAGGGATACTCGTCGCGGAGGTCATCCTTTGTTGTGAACGGAAGAAGGTGAAGGTCTTCAATTCCGTGTATGTCTTCGGGTTTAACACCTGCGGCGTCCATCTTTTTGCGGTAGGGCTCGACATTTTCATAGACGTTTTTAATCTGTTTTACAAGGCGTTCGCTCTGAAGCTTTTTGATTTCATCGCGGGGCATAGTTTCGATTTCGGGTGTGAAATATTTTTCTGCCATTTTGTTTCTTCTTTCTTTTTTAGAAATATATAATTAAGTATAATTATATCCTTTTTAACTGTATTCAATAATTCCGGGCGGACAGCAATAAGGCACGGATAATTCCGCGCCCCTGACTGCCGGGAATTGCGGTATTTATTAAAAGCCGGTGAAATAATCTGCTATGGAGTTTATAAAGGCGGCAAAATTCTCCTGGAAAAGGGTGCCTGCCTGACCGAAGAAGCTGAGAAGATGGGTTTCTTTGCCGGTAAGCATTGAAAAGATGATGTTGATGAGAACGATTGTGTAGCTTATCATTGCAGATTTCTCCTTTTTTAAGCAGATGATATATTATATTATACAATCACCTGATAAATTGCAATCACAAAACAGGGGCCGATTGTATAATTTTTTGATTTAACCGAATTTTTTTGTGTTTTTTGCTCTTTTTAAAAGGGTTGAGGTGTTAAGCTGGGTGATATAAACCGTCTGACCCGTTTTTTCGGCGCAGACTACAAATGATTTGGGAAGGTCGGTGCAGACGTCTGTAATCTGACCGTTTTTTTGTGCCGCGGAGAGATAATCGCGCGTAACCTTTGAAACGGTGGTGTTGTCGAGGTCGAAAATGCCGAGAACATCGCCCGAACGTATGACTTTGTCGAGACCTATGTGAATAAACATAATTTACCTTTCGCTCACGGTGCCGCCCGTAACTTCAAAAACTTTGCCGTTTTCGCTGCGCATAAGCGTTGACGGGTCGCAGCAGGTGATAAAAACCTGCCAGCTGTCAAGATAATTGAGAATAAATTTCTGCCTGCCCTCATCAAGCTCGCTCATGACATCGTCAAGCAGAACAACGGGTTCTTCGCCGGTGAGACCGCCCATTACGGACGCTTCGCCGAGTTTTAACGAGAGGGCGCAGGAGCGCTGCTGACCCTGGGAGCCGTAGATTCTTGCATCTCTGCCGTTTAAGGTGACGATGAGGTCGTCGCTGTGGGGACCCGCGGAGGTATATAGTTTTTTTAAATCGGACTCGCGGGTGGAGTGAAGCTCATTGATAAGAATCTGTTTAATATCGGTATTGCCGTCTATTTCGGTGGTTTTGCCGAAGGAGTAGCGAACGGCGAAGCTCTCTTTTGAAGAGCTTATGCCCGAGTAAATTTCGGAGCTTTTTTTGCCGAGATCTTCAATATATTCAAGACGGTATCTGATTATTGACGCGCCGAGTGATGCAAGGGCGTCATCCCACGTGTCAAGAATATTAAGATCATACTGTTTTTCATTTATTTTTTTTATAAGTGCGTTTCTCTGATTGAGTGTTCTGAGATAGCGGGACATAATGACAGCGTAATTCGGCTTGATTAAACTCAGGGCAACGTCAACCAGCTTTCTTCTTTCGCCGGGGGAGCCCTTTATTACGGAGAGAGTTGACGGTGAAAAGACAACGGCGCGGAATTTACCCATCATTGCTCTGGGAGATTCGCAGGCAACACCGTTTAAAATTATATCTTTGGTTTTGCCGATTTTCATCTCAGCGGTCTGTTCACGTTCGGAAGCGAAAAAGCGGAGCTTTGCCCTTGCCTCATCGCTGTTTTCACACACAAGCTCGTTGTTTTTGTGCGTGCGGAAGCTGTAACAGCCGGTAAACAGCCATATACTCTCGATGATATTTGTTTTTCCCTGTGCGTTTTCGCCGAAAATTATATTCATTGAAGGATGAGCTTCAATATGAGTATTTTTAAGATTGCGAAAACCATCTGCCGAATGGCTGATTACGTTCATAAGGATTATTCCGCTGTATAAATTGTATTGTTGAATTCGACGCTGTCGCCGGGACGGATTTTTTTGCCGCGCTGAAGGCAGGTTTCGCCGTTGACACGAACAAAACCGTCCTGGATAACCGTTTTTGCGTGACCGCCGCTTTCAACGGCGTCACACAGCTTTAAAAAAGAATCAAGTTTAATAAACTCTGTGGAAATGTGTTTTGTTACCTTCTTTTTTTCGGCAACTTTGACTTTAATCTTCATTTTTCAGCCTCACGGGAAGAACAAGGAATATGAAGGATTCGCCTTCGGGCGGGCAGATGAGAATGGGTTTTGTGGAGCCGACGAGGAGAAGGCGGATTTCATCTGTGTCGCAGACTCTGAGCGCTTCGAGCATAAGACGGTTGTTAAAGCCGATTGTGCAGTCTTCGCCCTGAATCTCAGCCGGGATTTTGTCGTTTGCACTGCCGATTGAGGTTACGGATGAAATGTCGATTACTCCCTCTTTGAACACGCATTTGACAGGGCTCTTGAGGCGGTCGGTGATAATCAGCGAGGTTCTGTCTATACTTTCAAGAAGAGAGCGGGTGTTTACCTTGACTACGGTATTTGATACCGAAGGAATTGCCGCTTCATATTTTAAAAATTCGCCGTCGAGAAGTCTTGAAATGATGCTGTAGCCCTCAAGCTCAAATATTATGTGGCGTTTGCCTACTCCGATGTTTACTTCGCCGCCCTCTTCACTCATAAGCTTGACTACTTCAGAGAGAGTTTTTGCGGGAACAACAAATGATAATTCTTCATCGGAATAATTGATTGTTTCGTTTCTTATTGCAAGACGGACTCCGTCAACTGCAACAAGGCGGATTGAATTGTTGCCTATTTCAAATTTTATGCCGGTGTGAACGGCTTTACTGTCTTTGACTGCTACCGCAAATATGGTTTTTCTTATCATATCCTTAAGCAGTGCCTGGTCTATTTTGACGGGATAACCGTTTGAGACGGAAGGCAGTTCGGGATAATCCTCTGCGTTTATGCCGATTAACTGATATTTGACCTCGCCGCTTTTGATAATTGCTATCTGGCGTGAATCGCTTTCAAGCGAAACGGTGTCGCCGGGAAGTCTTCTCAGAATATCGCTGAGCATATGGGCGTTTAAAACTATTGAACCGTTTTCTTCCACATTTGAAGGAATCTGTGTGGTTATGCCCATTTCAAGGTCATAGCCGGTGAGAGTGAGAGTGTTCTGACCTGTTGTTATTAAAATACCTTCTATTGCTGGTATTGCCGTTTTGCCCGATGCGGCTCTTGAGACATTCTGACAGGCGTCCGAGAGGTCGGCTGTGTTGCAGATGAATTTCATGGTTTGCCCTCCTGATATGTGTAATTGATTTATAAACTTATTAGTAGTAGCAGTAGTTGGTGTTGAAAAAGTGGAAAAGGGGAGAAAGCGTTGAAAAATAAGGGAAAACGGGAGATAGGGGTGGTTTAACGGCGGTGGAAAGACGGTTTGATGATTTCAACAGAAAATTCAACAATGTGGATTATGTGAATAACTCATTGTTAATTGTTTGTGAGTTTGTTGATAAGCTTCAACATAGGTGTTGTTAACTTATTGTGGATTGAGATGTTGAAAACCTTCTATCAGATATCTTTTCTGCCTTCTATTGCCTTGACAAGTGTAACCTCATCGGCATATTCAAGGTCGGCACCGACGGGAACGCCGTAGGCGAGGCGGGTGACTTTGACGCCGATAGGTTTAATCAGGCGTGAGAGATACATGGCGGTTGCCTCACCTTCGACGGTGGTGTTTGTTGCCATAATAATCTCTTTGACGGTGTCATCCTGAAGGCGCAGAATGAGCTCTTTTGCGCAGATATCTTCAATTCCGATGTCGTTCATCGGTGAAATTGCGCCGTGAAGAACGTGATAAAGGCCGTTATATTCGTGGGTTTTTTCGATGGCGTTGACATCCTTAGGATTTTCAACCACGCAGACAGTGCTTTTATCTCTTGACGGGGAGGAGCAGATTCTGCAGACATCCTTGTCGGTAAGATTGCAGCAGACGGGGCAGCGGTGAATTGAAGAACGGGCGGAATTTATGCTTTTTACAAATTTTTCCGCTTCTTCTTCTTTCATTGAAAGAATGTGAAAGGCAAGGCGCTGTGCGCTCTTGCGCCCTATTGAGGGGAGAGCGGCAAATGAATCTATGAGCTCCTCAAGAGGAGCGGCAAAACCTTCCATATCAGAAAAGACCGGGGATATTCAGACCGCCGAGACCGCCTTTTGCGGTTTCCATACCCTTTTCCATTGCCTCGTTGGCTTTGCAGATGCTCTCGTTTACGGCGGAGATGATGAGATCCTCGAGCATTTCGACATCTTCGGGATCGACAACCTCGGGTTTGATTGTAAGGGAGACGATTTCGTGCTTGCCGTTTACCTTTGCTTCGACGGCTCCGCCGCCTGTTGAGGTTACAAATTCGGTGTTTTCAACCTCTTCGGTAATACGCGCCATATTTTCCTGCATTTCCTGCACCATCTTCATCATATCGCCTCTGTTGGGCTGGTTGGGTATTCTTGCCTTCATTTGTTATCCTCCTGGTTGTTATTGAAAGAATCTATTTTGCTTTTTAAATCTTCAAGTGGGTTCTTTTTTTGAACTGTTGCAGCGCCTTTGTCGTCTATCTGCAGGCGGAGCTTTTTGCCTGTTACAGCTGTTACCGCGGCGGAGAGCTCTTTTGCGTGGGAAGTGTTTTTATCCGTAATAAAGCGGAAAAGCTGGTTATTCTCTGTTCTGATTACAAGGAAAATGCCTTCTCTGATATAGGAAGAGGTTGTGCGCAGCATATAATAGAGCGGAACGTCGCGTTTTTTGACCGTTTCAAGAACCTCTGCCCACTGTGTAAACTCGGTGTTGCCGGTCTGAGGGGGTGTCTGAGAAGGGGGAGGCGCAGTCTGCGTTTCGGCAGGGGGCTCGGGGGACGGTGCGCTCTCTTCTTTGACGGGTTCTTCTTTTTCGGGGGCGGGCTTGGGTTTTTGCTCCGTTATGACCGGATCGGCGGGAATTGCGGCAGGTTTTTGCGGAGCTTTGACAATATTGCCGCTTTGCAGAGCGGACAGTGCCTGCTCAAGCTCGGTTATGCGAAGGTTTAAATCCGAGATATCTGCGGAAGAATCTGCAGAAGGTGCTGCGCCGGCACACATACGGATGACTGCCGATTCGAGAAGAATCTTTTTATTTGACGCGCCTTTCATACTCCTGAGTGTTTCTTCAAGAATATCAAGGCACGAAAGAATTTTTGAAAGACGGAACTGTGACGCTCTTTCTTTAAGCTCGTTAATCTCATCGGGGGCTGCCGTTATGAGAGAGGAGCAGTCTCTGACCGTTTTGGCAACCATAAGGTTGCGGAAATGGTAGGTGAGTTCAGAACAGAGACTTTCAATGTCGCACGCTTCACGGTGAAGGGTGTTGACGAGGGTGAGGCAGGCGGATGTGTCGGCGGAAGCTATGTGCTCCGACATTTTAAAAAGGTGCATTGTGCCGGCTATGCCTGCGGCGGACGAGACGGTGTCGGTGTCAATATCAGACCCTCTTGCGCAGCAGCGGTCGAGGAGAGATACAGCGTCGCGCATGCCTCCGTCTGCAAGACGGGCAATGAGAGCGGCGGCATCGTCGGTGATATTGAAGCCCTCGCCTTTTGCTATGACCTTGAGGCGGTCGGAAATATTCTCGGGTGAGATTCGTTTGAAATCAAACCTCTGGCAGCGGGAAAGAACCGTTGCGGGAAGCTTGTGAACCTCGGTTGTGGCGAGGATGAATATGACGTGGGCGGGGGGCTCTTCAAGAGTTTTGAGAAGAGCGTTGAACGCGCCCTGTGAGAGCATATGGGCCTCGTCTATGATATAGACTCTGTATTTGCCGCGAAACGGAGAGAGGTTGACCTCCTCGCGGATGTCGCGGATATTGTCTACGCCGTTGTTGGAGGCGGCGTCGATTTCAATTATATCGGGAGCGTCGCCGTTCTCCGCCGAGCGGCACATTTCACAGGCACAGCAGGGCTCGCCGTCAACGGGATTTTCACAGTTGACAGCTTTTGCGAGAATCTTTGCGCAGGAGGTTTTGCCCGTGCCGCGGCTGCCGGTGAAAAGATAGGCGTGCGAAATTCTGCCGCTCTTAAGCTCGTTTAAAAGAGTAAGAGTGACCTGGGGCTGACCCGACACCTCGGCAAACGACGAGGGCCTCCATTTTCTGTAAAGTGCCTGATACATATAAATCTCCGATGCTGGAAGTTATAAATTATTTTCTGTAATTAAAAAAAGGGCTTTGCTCCGGTCATACGGCGGCAGGCAGACTGTGGCGCGCAAGACGTGCCGCTTAATGCTGCTCGGTTCCCCGCCTGACATGGTTCACGGTGCCCCGCCGCACAGGACCTACCGCCGCATGACCCAAACAAAGCCCGACAGGTTTTGTTCATCATATTATAATAATATAAAACAAAACCAATATCAAGTATTTTTTAATTATTAAATAAACAGTGAGAGAATAATAACAGAAAAAAGATTGTATGTCAAGTGAGGGGGAGTCAACAGATCCGGAACAGCGGACGGAGTTCCCTGAGGGTAGCGGCATAACATGGAAAATGATAAAAGGCGGGGGATTAAAACCGCACCGCCTTTTTTGTTGAAAAAAATATAAATTTTTCTGTCTTTTCTCTTAAAAAAAGTGATTAAAACTGTTATTTCAGGGCTTTGGCGGCGGCGTAGGCGGTGGAGGTGGCGTTGTGTATTCTGCCGACCTTTGCGCTGTCGCCGATTACAAAGACGTTCTGAAATTCGCTCTTCAATGCTTCGGCGAGGGAGTTTTCGCTCGCACTGCCCAGGGCGAGAACAACGGCATCGACGTCAACCGTCGTTTTTTCGCCTGTTTTTATATTCTTAATAAGAATATTGCCGGGGTTTATCTCGCAGAGCTGTTCGCCCGTAAGCAGCTGAGTGCCATTTTCTTTCAGGCGTGGAAGAATGTCGTCGGTGTGCTGCATCCAGGTTCCGGGCGCGACGACGGGAGCCATCTCCACAACGACGGTCCGGCAGCCCTTTTCATTGAGAAAATCTGCTGTTTCAAGGCCGGTCATGCCCGAGCCGATGACGGCGACTTTTTTGTTATCAAGAACGGTTTTTCCGCTTAAAACATCGGCGAAGGTGATTAAATCGTCAAACTTGTAGCTGCCGCCGAAGAAGGGCTTGAGCGGGTTTGAACCTGCGGCGAGAAAGACTGCGCAGGGCTTGTATTTCTTTATTTCTTCAACATCCGCCTCGACGCCGTATTTTATGACAACTCCGTTTTCGGTGCAGAGGCTGACAATATCTTCAATGAACCAGCCGATTTTTGCCTTATGCGGAGGAGCGCAGGCGAGTTTCAGCTGACCGCCGGGGGTTGCGCTCCTTTCAAGCACGGTCACATTGAAGCCGCGCAGGGCGAGGATATAGGCAGCCGTAAGACCGGACGCGCCCGCACCGATGACAACAACGCTTCTGTTGTTGCCGTCGCGGGGTATTTTATCCGTTTCGTGCCCGACGAAGGGGTTTACGGCGCACTCGCCGTGCCCGCCGGTATAGGCGTTTGTCTGCATAGATTCAATGCAGTTGAGGCAGCAGATGCAGCGGCGGATTGTTTCGCCCCTCTGCGCCTTGCCTGCCCAGCACGGGTCGGCAATATGCGGCCTGCCGAGAGATACAAAATCCTGCGTGCCTTCTTCAATCTGAGCCGCCGCCTGTTCGGGCGAACGGATGAGATTGGCGGCGATGACGGGAATACCGACCGCCTCTTTTACCGCTTTTGCCATATATTTGCGCCAGCCCGGTTCAAATGATACGGGCTCGAGCCAGTAGTTGAAGGTGTCATAGCCGGCGCTTGAAACGTCAATGGCGTCAATGCCGAGCGCCTCGAGCGCCTTTGCGATTTTAACGCCCTCTTCAAGACCGTAGCCCTTGCCCGGTCTGCCGATTCTGTCATAGCACTCATCGACGGTCAAGCGAACAACGAGCGGGTAATCCCTGCCGCATTTTTCGCGGATGCCGTTTATGATATTTGTTATGAAGCGCATTCTGTTTTCGAAGCTTCCGCCGTATTCATCGGTGCGCTGGTTTGTGACGGGTGAAAAGAACTGCTGAAGCAGGTAGCCGTGGGAGGCGTGGAGCATTACGCCGTCAACGCCGGCTACTTTGCAGCGGAAGGCGGCGTCGATAAAATTCTGCTCGAGCTCTTTGATTTCATCGTGCCTGAGGGCGCGGACTCTGCCGCCCGCAAAGTAGGCGGGCTCGCAGGCGGAGGGTGCGACCGAGGAGGGAACGATGTTTTTCTTTAAAAGAGCGGGTCCGACTGCGGGTGTGAGCTTATAAAGAATTTTGCCATACATACCCGCAGTGTATTTCTGCATTTTTATACTCAGCGGAACAGTGCCGACGAGCAGACCGACGTTCTGCCTGCCGGGGTGGTGGAGCTGAACGAAGAGCTTTGCGCCGTGGCTCTGAATCTTTTTTGCAAATTCCGCCATGGGGGCGATGTTCTCATCACTGCTCATTGAAAGCTGGGCGAAGGCGCCCGCTCCTGTTTTGTCGTTGACACGGGTGATTTCGGTAACGATAAGACCTGTTCCGCCCTTTGCCCTCGCCTCGTAGTAGTCGGTGAGCGCCGCGGTCGGTTTGCCGTCAAAGCCCGCAAAGCCCATAAGCATGGGCGACATAACTATTCTGTTTTTTATTTCGCAGGTGCCGATTTTCATCGGGGTGAAAAGAATATCGGTATTACTCATCCCATTTTACTCCCGTTCCGTTTTTTATGTGCTCTTTAAACTCGCTGAATTTGCGTTTTTCAAGCGCCCAGTAAACCGTGCGCACGGGCGGGCAGACGCCCATAAGCACCTTTGAGAGCCCGAAGAGGAAGCAGGGGCTGACCTTGGATTTTCCGCTCTCGATGCCGTCAACCATCTTTTTTGCCACAAGGGCGGGTTCCTGGACGGGGAACGGCTTTTTGAAGACGATTTCGTTTGCGGTGCGGAAGAAGTTTGTGTTTGTTGCAACGGGGTAGAGGCAGGTCAGCTGAACGTTTGACGGCATTTCGAGACGGATTCCCTGCTGAAAGCCGTGCATTGCAAATTTGGAGGCGCTGTAAACGGTGAAGCCGGGCATCGCCATTTCGCCTATGGCGGAGACGGTGATTGCCATAACGCCTTTTCTGCCGTTCAAGTGCTTTACATATTTCTGATATGAATAAATGGGCGAGAAAACGTTTGTTTCAAACATCGCCTGCACCCTGTTCCAGTCGGTGTAGTTCATCTCTTCATAGTAGGGGTAGCCCGCATTGGCATAGAAGATGTCAATCATCGGGAAGATGCTCTCCGCCTTTTCGAAAATTGCGTCAACCGCCTGCTCGCTTGAGACGTCAATCTGAAAGATTTCCACATTTGCGGGGTCGAATTTGTCAAGATTATATCTGTCTTTGTCAACCGCAAGAATTTTGTTGCTGCCCCTGACAAGGATTTTGAGAACCTCAAGCCCGATGCCGCTGTTACAGCCCGTAAGAACTATGTTTTTGCCGTTAATCATATTGTTTCCTCCTCCTTGTGCGCGTTGCGGTAAATCATTTTAAAGGGCGTGCCGTCCTCGTTTACCATCTGTATTTTTTCAATGTTGTAGGTGTCAAGAACCTTCTCCCATCTCTCCTGCATACCCTCGTCGTATTCGACGGGCAGAAAGCCTGCGGTAAGATAGGACTTGACCGCCGAGACGCGCCACTCGTTTGTGGTGAGCGACACGAAAGGCGCTCCCCTCTCCTTAAGCGTTTTCTGCACTATCCAGCTGAGGTATTTTGCGAGCCCTTTGCCGCGGAAGCTCTCTTTTATGCCGACCCAGTGCATGTCGCCTATGCCGGTGCCGGGAAAGATGAAAGAGGTGGCTGTGCCGACGTGCCTGCCGTTATAGTCGAGAAACCAGACATCCTCTTCGGGCACTATGCCGCCGAAGTTGAAAATCTCGTTTGCGAACCGCTGCTCGTCGGTTATGTCGCTCTCATCCCAGGTTTTTATGCACTCGTTCCAGTCGCGGATATCCGTCTCCCTGTTCTTTTCGCTGTAGTGCGAGAACGAATAGCCCTCCGGCAGAACAAGCTCCTCAAGCGGTTCCGATGTGAACCAATACATTTTTAACTGCGCCATACTCTCTCCCCTATCTTTTAAACAGATTGTCATTGTATTTATAGATGATTTTGCCTCTGTCGAAAATCACCTTTTCATAACCTGCGGCGTTCTCATTGCCGCCGAAGGATGCCGCCCTGATTCTCGCGTAGCCGGAATCCGCTTTGCCGCGCTCGATTCCCAGACGGTAGTTGCCGCTTTCGGGAACGGTGAATTCCAGCAGCTTCTCACACCAGTCGGTGTTGTGAAAATCGAGAGAGGCAACAGTCTCGCCCGAGTCGGAGCTTCTGACAAACAGACGGCATCTGCCGCCCGATGACATAACCTCCGCCCTGAAAAGGCAGGGTCTGCCCGCCTCAATGAATATGCCCTGAAAAATTGCGGCGTCGCCCAGTGAAAGGTTGTTTATATAGCCGTAGGAGCCGCCCTCTCCGCGGTGAACACCGGCGGAATTTTCGCTGTGGTTTTTCTTCATATTCCAGAAAACCCTGCCCTGCGAAAAATCGCCGTTTATCATTTTGCGCATTGACGGGAAGCCCGTCATATCGCTTACCTGCGTTTCAAAAAAATTCTCTTCAATGCCGTCGATTGTGTTGTTTTCAAACCTGACGTTCGTCACGGGCGGGAAGCCCGCCCTGTCGGTATATGGGTTCCACAGCCAGTTGCCGAGCGTTTCAATATGATTGTCGTGAACATAGACGTTTCGCACCTCGACCTTTTCGGGCTCCTCGCAGTTGAGCCCCCAGAGAATCATCCCGAACGCCTTGCAGTGGTTGGATTTAAGGTCGTTGTGGTCTATCTCTATATTCTCGCTCGGCTGAGGAGAATCGCTGTTCCACCACTCGCTTTTGCGGGGGTCGCGGCAGGATGAAAAGATATAGACAGAGTCGTCGCCCGTGAACATTTCGCAGCCGGTCACCCTGATATTGCGGCAGTTCATAAGGCAGATTCCGTCGCCGTTGCCGTGCGACCAGTTGTTGATTTTAACGTTTTTTATAAGACCGTTCTCACTTGTAAAAGGCATCATCGCATAGCTGTGGTAGTTTGTTATTGTGATGCCGCTTATTTCAAAATCGCTGCAGCGGAAAAAGCCGACGGGGCAGAGCTTTATCAGCTTTGCGGGGTCGTCGGTGTCCGCCATGCGCACGGTGCCGCCGCCCGTGATTTTAAAATCGTGCGCGCCCTCGGGGGCAAAGATGAACGGGTAGTTTTTATACCAGCAGTGACTCCATTTTATATTCTCATCAAAGTTGTGACCCGGCACGGGCGTGTATGTGACATAGCCGCTGCCGGAGGGTTTAACGAAATTGTCGGCAAAGGGAGTCTGCTGAAGAACGGCGCCGTCGCCGAAAAGCAGGGTCACTCCGCTTTTTATGATGATTCCGCTTGAAAGAAAGGTTTTTCCGCCGTCAAGCAAAACCGTTCCGCCTCCGTTTTTGCAGACGAAGTCAATCGCGCCCTGAATTGCGGCGCGGTCGTTTGATTTGCCGTCGCCCTTTGCGTTGAAGGGCGGGGAGCATACGCTGATTTCAACACTCATAACATCACCCCCGGCGGAAAAAAATAATTAAATATAAAGAGATTATTTTATATACAAATCAATACTACCACGAAACAATCGTTTTTTCAATGAGGAATCGGAAGGGAAAGCGGGTGCTGAGGTTATGAGATCCTTCGCCTGCGGCTCAGGATGACAAATATTCCGTGGTTACCTGTAGCAAAAAGCCGTAAAACAGCTGCAGCCGCCCAAGGGCAGTCACTCATAAAACAGTAATGCCTCAAAGAGCGACCTTCGCACATCTTTGCAGGTATTCCTCTTCGGAATACATCAAGTATTCCTCATCGTCATAACCCGCAAATATGCACAAATTTCATCTCTTTGAGGTGCGAAGCAGTTTTCACGC
>JAEEYU010000034.1 GCA_016288315.1 Clostridiaceae bacterium
ATAAACCTGTTGACGTTTTCGTTATCATTTATCATTATGAGGTAATCGTTTATCAAGAGTTCCGATATTTCGACAAAGCTGATCCTGTCAGATTCAAATATTTGTTTCAAGTTCTTCCCTCCGCAAATCCCGATTTGTTGATTTGATTAAAACAAAAAATCGGGATTTTTATATATCTTTCTTTATATATCTTTATTTTATAAATTATATCAATTTTATTACGACGGCGGGGATTCCCTTTTCGGGCTCTTCGGGTGAGCCGACACTCAGCATAACACTGCCGGGGATTGTCAGGCGGCTGCCTGAAAGAGTGACAAGAGAAGTGATATCCTGCGCCGTGTCGGAAAGCAGGTTCTGTGCGAAAACACGTCTGCCCTGCGCCTCTTTTTCAAATTCAATGCAGAGAGATTCAAACCTGCCGAAAATTCCGACCGGTCTGTCCGGCTCTCCGCCTTTGACGCGGATGTCGGAAAGCGGGGTGATATCGATGCCTTCAACAAAGGTGCGGGGTGTAACCGCAACACAGAGCGCTCCGTTTTCGGGGTTGACGGAGCAGAGCACATACGGCTTTTCGCCTTTTGCGGTAACCTCGGGCAGAGGCATATTTCTTGAAATTGCCGCAGGCGCGGTCACATAATAGTCCCCCGCTTTAACATCGGGCCAGTAGCCCGGTCCGCGCTCGGGACAGCGCCAGACGTCTTTTAAACGTTCGGCGGAAATATGAAGCTCCGTTCTGCCTGCGGAAAACGGCGGCGCTGTTCTCTGCCAGAGCAGAGCGCAGACGGATTCGGACGCCATTCTCGGCGGGAGAGGAAGATATTTGCGGACCTTTTCAAGCTCGTGGCGCATAACACCGATTGAACAGCTGAGCGCCGCGCCGATGAGAGCGGTATCTTCAATATTCAGCACAGTGTCGCAGCCGCAGTCTTTTGCCGCTTTGAGGCATATTGAAACACGGTTGACGGTTGAGGCATATTTGAGCTCGTGAACAACATCGTAGGTTCGCAGATAATCGCTTGCGGGCAAAACATTTTTAAGATATTCCGCCTTTTCCGGCGGGATTCCGTGACCGTTCTCTTCAAAAAGCGGATGACCGACAAATGCGTGTTCAACGGCTGTCTGAGGTGAGAATTTACGCACACATTCCGTCATCATTATGCGGTATGCGGCATCGTCGCTGTGCTCGCCCCAGTCAACTTTAAGATAAAGAACATCGGCCTCATTGCACCACCTTGCGCGCTCTTCCCAGAAGAGACGTTCCTCTTCGGGAGTGCGTGAGATTTCTTTGCCGTTAATCATTAACTGCGACTGTGAAGGCACCCACAGGCCGAGCCCTTTGTAGCCCAGCGCTCTGATGCGCTCCGACAGTGCTTTAAGGCGGCCGGCTGGTGTCAGGCGGGCCAGAGAGGGAAAACGCTCCGGGTCGGCTTCAAGAGAACCGAAAACACGGGTATCCTTTGCGCCGTAAGGAACATCCCAGCCGTCGTCAAGCACAACAATAAGGTCTTTCCGGACGCCGTCAAAACTGTTGAGAAGCCCGTTTTTGCCGAACAGAAACTCCTCGCACATGGCATCGCGGGACGTGAAGTTCTGCGGACGTTCTTTCCACGTGTTTATATGGTCGCACTGGGAATCCCAGGTGCAGAAATAGTTGCCTGTTTTTTTAACCTCTTCGGGTATAAAATTCATACTCATACTGTTCACTTCCCATATTCGACTGATAAACATAAATATATCAGAGCTGATTCAGACGGTTTTTCAGCAGCGGGATTCCTTCTTCAATCCACCATAAGTTGTCAACACCGCCCGAGCTCATACCTCCGTGAGCAAACTGCTGAATTACGGCAAAATCACCGTAAGTGTCGGTCAGGGCTTTACCCGAAACCGAAAAGAATTCATCTTTTATCCAGCTTTCAAGTTCGTCCGGAGTAATAATATCCATATTCTCTGCGTGTTCTTTTAAATAGTCCCAGAAATAGGGATCTCCCCTGAAGCCCCAGCTTTGGGGTTTTTCTTCAAATATCACCGAAAGCTTCATATTTTTGCTCCTTACCGGATTGTTTTCTGATGAAACAATTATAACAGTAAAAGCGCACAGATTCAATAATATTCTGACGGGAGCTGTTTATTGTTACATTCATTTGCAGTATTAATATATTTTGTAAACAGGAAGCCGGCGCCGGGTTAACATATAATGCCCCCGGTGTTCCTTTTTGAGAAAAATCGGCTCAATATGTTGAAATCGGCGCACAGCGGTTGTAAGATAATAATTGCAATTAAGAACAAAGGAGTTATTTTTATGCGAAACGGACTGAAAAAAATCACTGCGGTATTTCTCTGTATCTTTATGCTGGCGTGCTCTTTCGGAACAGCCGCAACCGCGCAGGATGAAAAACCGTTTTATCTTGTTCTGGGCGATTCAATCGGTTTCGGCTCGGGGCTTAAAAACTCAAGAGAGGCGGTTTACGGCAAAATCGTTGCGGACACGAACGGCTATGACTACGCAAACGACGCAATTCCCGGGCACACAACGCAGAACCTGCTGAGCCGCCTTGAAAACGAAACCGTTGTCAATCACGTAAAGCAGGCGGATATTATCAGCATAACGATAGGCGGAAACAACTTTCTTCTCGGCAACATAGCAAAGGTGCTTTTTGACGTGATTGTTATGGAAGACACCGCCTCGGCTGAGAAAATCATTGACGGCTTTTATGCCGATTACTGCAAAATAATTGAGAAAATACGCTCGCTCAACCCCGATGCGGTTATTCTTATGCAGACGCTTTACAACCCGCAGACAGAATATATAGGCGAAGCGTATCAGGTCTCCATCAACATGCTTAACGATGCGATAAGACGTTACGCCGACGAACATAAGGGCGAGATTGAAATTGTTGACGTTGCCGCCGTTCTGACGGATTCCGAAAAGGACTTTGCAGCCGACCGCATTCACCCAAGCGTTGAGGGCAACGAGAAAATAGCTGTTGCCGTGCTCAAAAAGCTGGCTGAGCTCGGTCTGGGTGATAAAACGGAGCCCGTAATTACAACGAAGGGTGTTGACATTGAGCTGCCCGCCTCATTTTCGGGAGGTATGGCGTTTTACGGCGAAGTTCTGCATTTTCTTGCGGGAATACGCCTGGCATTTATGAGCGTTCTCGTAGTTTTCGGATTCTGAGCCGGAAAATCAAAGCCGGTAAAGGTATTGATTAACAGTTTAAGCGACGGCTTTCGGGGCGGATAATCAAGAAAATATAACAAAAAAAGCAGTCCCTTTGGAGGGATTGCTTTTCTTATTATAAAAGATTAATCAGCCCTTGGGCAGTCACTCGTAAAACAGTAATGCCTCAAAGAGCGACCTTCGCACATCTTTGCAGGTATTCCTCTTCGGAATACATCAAGTATTCCTCATCGTCATAACCCGCAAATATGCACAAATTTCATCTCTTTGAGGTGCGAAGCAGTTTTCACGC
>JAEEYU010000035.1 GCA_016288315.1 Clostridiaceae bacterium
ATTTCTTCAAGCCCTAACAGATAATCGGCAGAAACATTGCATCTTTTACAAATGTTAAGCAGCTGTTTTGTGTTCGGCGTTCTTGTTCGATTTTCATAACCCCCGACCGCTCCGGTTGCAATTCCTAAAAAATCGGCAAATTCTTTTTGTGTCATCCCTTTTTCTTCCCGAAGCCCTTGAAAATTCAAATGAAAATCGTAATTTTGTGATAGCATTGCTTTAATCCTTCCTTTCAAAAATATGTTTTGTGAGTAATTAAAAATTCATACTCACAATTACTTGACTTTCGTTTTCATCATCATTATAATATGATTAGTGAGTGGTTGTCAAGTCATCATCACAAAATATTTTAATGAAAGAAGGTTACAAAATGGCAAACGAAAAAATCAAACTCACGGCGAAAAACAAAGGTGTAGCATTGTGGCAGGTTGCTGACCGTTTAGGCATAAGCGAACCCACAATGACACGCAAACTTCGGCACGAACTAACCGGAGCGGAAAAAGAACGCATATTGTCAATTATTGATGATATTGCAAGCAAAAAGGGGGCGGAATAATGGCAAAGTATTATAAGAATTACACCGGAGCGGTTAAAGCTGCACGGCTTGACGAATTGCCTGACTTTATAACGCCGATTGAAGCAGGGCAGTTATTGCGGGTAAACAGTAACACCGTAGGTTCGTGGATTCGGGCGGGAAGGTTGCCCGCCATTAAAACAGGTTCACGGCTTTATCGCATTAAAAAGGTTGATTTAATTGCCTTTATTGAAAACTCTTATTCATAAGGCGGGCGGTAATAATGGAAGGTATAATGATTTTTTTTGATATGTGGGCTGACTTTGTTAAAACAAAAGACTACAAACCGGCGGAAAAGTGGGCTTTGTTTGAAGGCGTTTATAACCACTATTCAGACGGTATAACACCCGATTTTGAAGATAGGGGGATAAAAATCGTTTACGGCACATTTATACAACAGATTGACAGGGCAAATGAAAAGCACCGTCAAAATGTTGAAAATGGCAGAAAAGGCGGGAATACAAAAGCTGAAAACCAAAAAGCAAGCTATGACAAAGACAAGTTTATAAAAGCTTCTTTGTCAGAACCTTTGGAGTATGTCCCAAATGCTGAAAAAAGGAAAAACAGAACAAACAGTTAGGGGGGTAATAGGGGGGTAAAGCAGGCTAAAAACCTTGTTTACCTAATATAAATATAAATAAAAGTAAAAATAAAAATTTAAGTTAAAATAAAATAGAGTGGTAGAACAATGCTAAAAGAAAAAAAGCATATAATAAAAATGGTGTTGACCGTTGCGGTTAATGCAATTAAGGCAATTATTATGCAGCGGCAACACTATTTGACAAACTAAAAGCGGATTTATTCCGCTTTTTTTGTTTTTGTAAATAATACCGGAGCGGCTATACTCCCCCCATTAAAAAAATAAATACAAGGGGATATAAGACCGTAGGGGATGACATATTTTTTTGCGGATGAAATTCTTCAAAGGGGGTGTTGATATTTTGAACAATTTAAACGGTTTTAATTGAATAAAAGCAAATAAAGACGATTTTAAACAGTTTTAAAAACTGATAGGTATTTATAAGCAATTATACCGGAGCGGCTATACTTAACGGATGATTTTTCAATTAAAGCGGTATTGTCTGAATTGAATCTTCCGCTTTGAAGCGGTGAACAAGCGGCGAAAAGGGGCATTACAGGGCAAAATAAAGGTAATATATAATTCCCGCTTTATAAGCGGTTATGAAGCGGTTGAAACAGCACATTAACAGCACAAAAAGAGCACGAAAAACGATACAAAATTGATACAAAAACGATACAAAAAAGACACTTATTTGACACCTTACACCGCTTTACAAGCGGTATAGAAGCGGAAAACGCAGGCAAAAAAACATTACAGACCGCTCCCGCCGAAATAACGCCCGCTCCGATTATGGATATATCCCCCATAACCCCGCCGGAGCGGATAAAGAATATAAAAGTTTATAGCCAAATTTATAGCCACACTTTTTTAAAACTTACCCATTTTTAAGCTTTTTTCACTAAAAATTCAAGCATACAAAAAGGGCATAAGAAAACCCCAAAAACCTTATAAATCAAAGGCTTTCAGGGCTTGTTGAAAGTGGCACGCCGGAAGGGATTCGAACCCCCGACCTTTTGGTTCGTAGCCAAACACTCTATCCAGCTGAGCTACCGGCGCATTTCTTATTGCCCGAGTATATTATCACAAAAAAATCAAAAAATCAACACCAAATTTAAAAAATAATAGTGTTTTGCAAATTTTTCTTTCATCAGGCGGTATTTACTTACGATTTTTAAAGCCTGCGCGTGTCTTTCCTGCATTTTGACGGCGGACATATATTGTTTTATTGATATTCTGCATATTTTAAAGGGCGAAATTGCATAATATTCTGTAATTCTTAACATTGTGAATTGAAGCCCGATATTATATAATTTATGCGTAAAAATATAAACCCGGAGGTTAATTATGGCAAGAGTATTCAATTTTTCAGCCGGCCCCTCAATGCTCCCCGAGAGCGTTCTCAACAGAGCTGCAGCAGAGATTCTCGACTACAAAGGCAGCGGTCAGTCCGTTATGGAGATGTCTCACCGCTCAAAGATTTACGACTCAATCATCGTTGAAGCACAGAAGCTTTTCCGCGAGGTTCTCGGCATTCCCGACAACTACAAGGTTCTTTTCCTTCAGGGCGGCGCTTCAACACAGTTTGCGGCAATTCCCCTTAACTTCATGAACGGCAGCAAAAAGGCGGATTACGTTCTTACAGGTCAGTTCTCGACAAAGGCATACAAAGAGGCGTGCAAGGTAACCGACGGCGACGTTCTCGCTGTTGCATCTTCAAAAGATAAAACCTTCACCTACATCCCCAAGCTTACAAAAGCCGATTTCCGTTCCGATGCGGATTACGCTTACATCTGCTTCAACAACACAATCTACGGCACAAAGTGGAATTACATCCCCGACACAGGCGACGTTCCCCTGTTTGCCGATGTTTCATCCTGCTTCCTTTCAGAGCCGATGGATGTTACAAAGTTCGGTCTTATCTACGGCGGCGCACAGAAAAATATCGCACCCGCAGGTCTTACCGTTGTTATAGTCCGTGAGGATCTTCTCGGCAACGCTCCCGAAAACATCCCCACAATGCTTGACTACAAGGTTATGGCAGACAACGACTCAATGTATAACACTCCTCCCTGCTGGTCAATCTATATGTGCAAACTCGTTCTCGAGTGGATTGAAAGCATAGGCGGTCTTGAGGCAATGAAACTCCACAACGAGAAAAAAGCCGCCATACTTTATGATTATCTCGATTCCAGCAAAATGTTCAATAACCCCGTTGTCAAAGAGGACCGTTCAATAATGAACGTCACCTTCGTTACCGAGAGCGACGAGCTCAATGCAAAATTCGTT
Source organism: Clostridiaceae bacterium (assembly GCA_016288315.1). GTDB lineage: Bacteria > Bacillota > Clostridia > Oscillospirales > Acutalibacteraceae > CAG-177. The sequence goes on from JAEEYU010000035.1 coordinate 3,444, forward strand.
GCCGATGCGGCTGCGGCAGGTTTTGTAAACCTCAAGGGTCACCGTTCGGTAGGCGGTATGAGAGCTTCCATCTACAACGCAATGCCCATTGAAGGCGTTGAAAAGCTTGTTGAATTCATGGCTGCTTTTGAGAAGAACAACTGATTGCGGAAGGTATAATTATGTATAATATTCTTACATTAAACAAGATTTCAAAATACGGTCTCGCAAAGCTCGACAGCGCAAAATATGCCTGCTCCGACTCCTGCGACGCTCCCGATGCGATTATGGTGCGCTCGGCTAAAATGCACGATTACGCTTTTGCCTCAAACACTCTTGCTGTTGCAAGGGCTGGCGCAGGCGTAAACAACATCCCCGTTGATGCGTGCGCAAAAGCCGGCATTGCCGTTTTCAACACTCCAGGCGCAAACGCAAACGCAGTCAAGGAGCTTGTTCTCTGCGCTCTGTTTATGTCATCACGCAAAATCGCCGAATCCGTTGGCTGGTGCAAAACCCTTTCGGGCAAAGGCAGCGAAGTCGGCGCCCTTGTCGAAAAAGGCAAAAGCGCATTCGCAGGTCCCGAAATTAAGGGCAAAACACTCGGCGTTGTAGGTCTCGGCGCAATCGGTGCTCTTGTGGCTAACAGCGCAAAGGCACTCGGTATGAATATAGTCGGCTACGACCCCTTCCTGAGCGTTAAAGCGGCTCTCGCGCTTGACCCCGCCGTCAAGGTTGTTTCAGACCTCGACGAGCTGTTCGCCGTTTCGGACTATATCACCCTTCACGTTCCGCTCAATGATGCAACACGCGACACTGTCAGCGCCGACACGCTCGCAAAGATGAAAGACGGTGTGCGCATTCTCAACTTTGCACGAGGCGAGCTTGTAAACGAAGCTGCAATAATCGACGCTCTCGGCAGCGGCAAGGCGGCGGCTTATGTTACCGACTTCCCGACCGACGCACAGATTACAACACCCGGCGTCACAGCCATTCCCCACCTCGGCGCCTCCACCCCCGAAAGTGAAGACAACTGCGCCGTCATGGCGGCAGATGAGCTTGTTGACTACCTTGAAAAAGGCGTTGTCACAAACTCCGTAAACCTCCCCAACGTAGTTCTCCCCGCCGCATTTAAAACAAGAGTATGCGTTATAGCAGAGGCGGGCGAAAGCCTGCTTGCAGACGTTACGGCGGCTCTGCCCGGCGCTTCCTCGCTCGTAAGTGCGGAGAAGAAGGGCATTGCCTACATCGCCGCTGATTTTGATTCCGCACCCGACACCTCAAAGCTCGAAGCCGTCAACGGCGTAATAAGAGTAAGAGTTATCGGCTGATAAAAGCAAAAGAGGAATGCAACCTCATTCCTCTTTTCTATACGCAGTTCGCAAGCTGTATTTCATAATTTACGGGTGCAAAGCACCGCCGGAAATGCAGGGCACGGATACATCCGTGCCGAAATGTTTTCATACGGATTTGCCCCGGACAGACCGACAGGTATTACAGGACTGTCTGAATTTGAAATAATTGAATATTAAAATCAAAGCGGGACTTGCATTGGCAAGCCCCGTTATTTTTCTTTTGCTTCAACTGTAAAGCGCCTGTAAGCTCAGGTTGAGCTTTGCATCCTCATACTGCGTGAAGCCGTCCACGTTTTGTGTAATTTCATCGTCATATGCCTTTCTGTCGCGCTCGAGCCCCACCTGCTTTTCGCGGCAGGCAATAATGTCGCTGTCTGTTTTCCACGCGCTCAGCGCAAACATATTGCGGGCGATTTTGTAGCACAGATCCTTGTATTCGGTAACGCCGAGCTGAGAGGAGTCAAAGGTCTGCGAGTTAGTATAAGCCCTGTTTGCGTAGTTGTAGGCAACCTCGGCGGCGCTGCGGGCTTCCTCCTGCGTTCCGGCATTGAGAGCGAGGCGGAAATTCCTCTGCGCCAGCTCAAGGTCGGAGCTGACTGTCTTGTAGAGCTTGTAAACCTCAAAATAACCTTCAAACTGCTCGCAGGCGGAAATGTAGTGGCTGATGTATCGCGTAAGCACATCGCCGCCCCTGACTTTATCAAGCGAATAGAGCACCGATATTTCGCGGAATTTTTCAAGCTTCATCCTTGCCGATTTTGAAAAATCGGGCTCGCTGCCGCCGAAGACGGTGTTGTATGCAGCAAGAGCCATACCGTTTACCACACGCTCAAGCCCTGCGCCAGGCAGATGCTTTACAATGTAGCCGACCGCCTCAAAATTGCTTTCGGAGGCGTAGGATTCCAGCTGCGATTCCAGCCCCGAACGCAGAACGGCAATATCCGCCTTCGGGTGTTTTTTGAGTATGAATGACGCCGCGTCGGCAGCCGCCTTGTAGTCGCCGTTCCACAGCGCCTTTGAAGCGCAGGCGGCAAGCTTTGAGGAGTAATCCTCAAACCTGAAGCCGTCAAGCTCCTCCTCAAGAGTCTGCGTCATTTCGCAGGCGGTTTTGATGTAGCCCTTGTCAAGATATTCGTTGTATTTTTTAAGCAGGGAGTTTTCAACCTTTTTGCCGAAAAAGAGCTTGCCGACGGGGTTGAAGGATTCATATTCCCTGAGCGCCTCGCTGATGTTGCCCGCCGAAATGTTGTCGGTAACGGTGTTGCAGTTTATTGCCGAAAAGATAATTACAACGCCGAAAACAAGTATAATTCCGAGAAAAAGAACGGCAACGGCCGCACCTATTCCGGAGCGTGAACCCGAGCGCTTTAACTCCATTTCATCCATACGGCAATTCTCCCTGTTGAAATTTCTGCTTTTTGTGTTATTATTATATTATCCTAAAAAAATAAAAATATCAAGGACTTTGAAAATGAAAAAAACAGTATTTAAAATCATCTGCATCACTCTTTCACTTATGTTCTGCGTTCTCTGCTTTGCAGGCTGCGGCGGCAAGGCGGAAGAGACATCAACAAGTCCTTCGGGGAGCATTGAATTTGACACCCCCGACGCCTCGTCCGGTGAAGAGGAGCAGGGCACCGACGACTATGTCAGTGCTTTTGACGGCACACATCCGCAGGTCATTTTTACAATGGAAAACGGCGAAACCTTCACAATGGAGCTCTACCCCGAATACGCCCCGAGGTCTGTTGACAATTTTGTCAACCTCGTCAGAGAGGGCTTCTATGACGGGCTTACCTTCCACAGAGTCATAGATAATTTTATGGCTCAAGGCGGTATGTCGCAGACTGCCGACACGCAGAGCATCTACGGCGAATTTGCTTCAAACGGATTTTCGCAGAACACGCTTAAACACGTTCGCGGCACCGTCTCAATGGCAAGAACGAACTTCCCCGATTCCGCATCGTCGCAGTTTTTCATCTGCTACAATGAATGCCCCTGGCTCGACGGCAATTACGCCGCCTTCGGCAAGGTCATCGAAGGTATGGAGACCGTCGATGCCTTCCTTGAAATTGAAAGAACCGGCAGTGAACATTCCGAGCCCGTAACACCGATTGTTATTGAAAGCGCAAAGCTTGTTGAAGGATAAATCAGGAGGAAACAAATATGCTTGAAAACCCCGCATTTAACGAGAATAACGAAAAAATCCTGTGCGAAATGGGCGGCAAACACGCTTCCATGATGATGAACATCAAAGTAAAAAAGCTGGCGGCAGGCGAAGTTTACACGCTTTTCGATGAAAAAAACGAAACCGCTTTTCTTCTTCTCAGAGGTCAGCTCGCCTTTGACTGGGGAACAGACAGCGCCGTTACCGCAGTGCGTGAAAATCCGTTTCAGAAAACGCCTTACGCCCTGCACGTCTGCAAGTGCACAAAGGTAACCGTCGAGGCAAAAACCGACAGCGAATTCATCGTTCAGCAGACCGACAACGACAGAACCTTTGACCCCGTTTACTACACCCCCGAAATCTGCCTTTATCAGGAGTTCGGCGCCACCCAGTGGGAGGGCACCGGCAAACGCACCGTTTCAACAATGTTCGACCTCTCCAACGCCCCTTATTCAAATATGGTTCTCGGCGAGGTCTTCCACAACCCCGGCAGATGGTCGAGCTACCCGCCTCACTACCATCCCCAGCCCGAGCTTTATTATTATCAGTTCAACTATCCCCAGGGCTTCGGAGCGGCTTTTATGGGCGACGACGTTGAGAAAATCACCGACGGCTCCTTCCTTTGCATTGAGCCGAACAACGCCCACCAGCAGGTGTGTGCGCCCGGTTACACAATGTATTATGTGTGGATGATAAGGCACATTGACGGCGAGCCGTGGGATAAAACCCGCATCTATGAGCCCGAACACGAATGGCTCGCCAACGCCGACTGAGAATAAAAAACAAAAGGACTTGTTCTGACGAGCAAGTCCTTTTATGCTTTTTAAGATTAAAATGTTTTGACGAGTTCCTTTAAATACGCCCTGAAGTCCTCGCCGATTTCGGGATGATTGAGGGCGACCTCGCAGTTTGCCTTCATTATGCCGAGCTTGTTGCCCATATCGTAACGATTGCCTTCAAAATCATAGGCGAGAAGGCGGTCCTGCGTGCCGAGGTAACTGAAAATGTCGGTGAGGTAAAGCTCTTTGCCCTCGGGCGTTTCGGCAAGCCATTTTTCAATAAGGTCAAAAACCTCGGGTGAAATAACAACTCTGCCGAGTATGGCAAAAAGCGACATAACCTCTTCGGGCTTCGGTTTTTCGATTATTTTGTCGCAAGCCATTATTCTGCTTTCACCCTCAAACGGGGTTACGCCCAGCGAGCAGTAAAGCCCGATTTTGTCGCGCTCAACGCTCTGCACGCCCACGACGGTCTTGCCGTATTTTTCATAGACTCTGCAAAGCTGACCGACGGCGGGATTCTCTTCGTTTATAACAACGTCGTCGCCGTAAAGAACCGCCACGGGTTCACCCGCCGCAAACGCCTTTGCGCAATAAAGCGCGTGTGCGAGCCCCTTTGTTTCTTTCTGGCGGATGTAGCTTATGTTTGCAAGGTCGGTAACCTTTTTTATGCTCTCGAGCAGCTTCGCCTTTGAGGGGTTGCCCTCAAGGTTTTTTTCAAGCTCAAACGAGTGGTCGAAGTGGTCCTCAATAACGCCCTTGCCCCTGTTTGTGATAACAAGAATATCCGTTATTCCAGAGGCGGCCGCCTCTTCAACAAGATACTGTATTGCGGGCTTGTCAACAATGTTGAGCATCTCCTTGGGCACGGATTTTGAAGCGGGCAGAACCCTTGTGCCGAGCCCGGCTGCGGGGATGATTGCTTTTGTTATTTTCATAATGCCACCTCTTTTAACTGATGAGTCTTTCTGCCAGCGACATAAGCATCCGGCAGACAATGGAGAAAAGGAAATAACTGCATATAAAGTTTATAACCGAAGTGCCACCCACGTTGTAGAGCACCACCCTCAGCGGTATTTCCTCACGCGTGTTCTCACGCACGATTCTTATATCCTTGAGCGTCTTTGCGTAGCAGAAGTAATCTGCAAACAGCGCCGAAATGATGTGCGCGAGCACGAATGCACCCGAGCAGGCGAGGAATTTCGGGTCCTTCGACAGGGTTTTGCCCGTCATAACCATGGCGTTGTAGAGCCGCTGCTGCTGTTCCGTGCTCATTGCCGCCTTGCCCTCGGTCATCTCCTCAAAAACCTCGTTGTAAACGCTGATGTAAAGGGCGCTGTCTTTTTCGAGTATGGGAGTGATGATAAGCGAGATTGCAACAAACACTCCGAAGAAAGCAAGCCCTGCTTTGAGCATTCTTCTGTAAAAGAAATAAAACGGAGAGAGGAAAAAAGCTCCCCAGTTCCACGACGCTTTGATTCCGCCGTCTGAAAAACGCTTGAATTTCGGGATGAACTTGCGCTGATAGCTTTTAAGATAAACTGCGATTTCCGCCGCCTTGAAGCCGCCGATTTCGTCGTCATCCGTAAGCCCCGTGCCTCTGAGATAGGGGCTTTGATGAGGGAAAGCCGAAACGGACGGGAAGGGGAAGCCCTGATTCATACCGACGGGCATAGGGCTGCGGCATTCTCTGCAAACAAAGGCGCCCGGCTCGTTTTTTGTGCCGCACATCGGGCAGTAAAGCCCTTCAGTCGGCTCCTGTTTGTATTCGCCCGCAAAGGTCGTGTTCTCACCGCCGTTTACATCCGGAGCTTCCGCTTCATTTACCGGTGCGTCGGGCGCATCGGGCTGCCAAATGTAACCTGAGGCGTGCAGGTAGCCGTTGACGCAGCTGCCCAGCTTGTTGTAGCAGGCGCGGTGCTGCGGAGTGGCGCAGTCGGGGCACACAACAATATCTTCGCCCGGGAGCAGCGGAGCACCGCAGCCGGGGCAGATCTGGTTTTCGTAATTCATAATTTACACCTCTGATAAAACTATACCATACAATTTTATACTAAATATGAACAAATTGCAATATTGTAAAAAATTTATTAAACACTTTACTTTACATCTTTTTTTATATATAATATTAAATTGATTTAATATGTTTAAATAAAGACTATTGTTCGTTTAAGGAGATTTATTTATGGTTCAATATGAAGAACTGCGCCTCTCGCTTCTTGACCACGAGGAAAAACTCAATCAGCTTAAAGTGTCGCTCGGTCTTGACAAGGCGGCGGAGGAAATAGCCGAACTTGAAAAGCAGCAGGCGGAGCCCGCTTTTTGGGATGATATTGCAAACTCCCAGAAGGTGGTGCAGAGAACGGCGCAGCTCAAAAATAAAATCACTTCATACGAGAATCTCAAGGGAGAGTATGAAGATGCGCTTACAATGATTGAGCTTGCGGATGAAGAGGGCGACCTCGACCTGTTTGACGAGTGCAAAGAGAGCGTTGACAGCTTTGTCACAAAGCTTGACAGTATGACTCTTTCAACCCTTCTCACCGGCGAGTATGACTCCAAAAACGCCATTCTGACCTTCCACGCCGGCGCGGGCGGAACAGAGGCACAGGACTGGAACCAGATGCTTGTGCGTATGTATGAGCACTGGGGTGAAAAGCACGGCTTCAAGGTGTCGCTCATCGACTTCCTCGACGGCGATGAGGCGGGGCTCAAATCCGCCGTTCTGCTTATCGAGGGCGAAAACGCCTACGGTTATATGAAGAGCGAAATGGGCGTTCACCGCCTTGTGCGTATTTCACCGTTTGACGCTTCCGGCAGAAGGCACACCTCCTTCGCATCCCTTGAGGTTATGCCCGAAATCGACGACACGGTCGAGGTTCAGATTAACCCCGACGACATCAAGATAGATTACTACCGCGCAAGCGGAGCGGGCGGTCAGAAGGTCAACAAAACCTCGTCAGCCGTCCGTATAACCCACATCCCCACGGGCATAGTCTGCGCAAGCCAGGTGGAGCGCAGCCAGTTCCAGAACAGGGATGTTGCCATGAAGATGCTCAAATCCAAACTCATTGAGATTAAAGAGAGAGAGCACCTTGACAAGATTGAAGATATCAAGGGCGAGCAGAGAGAAATTGCCTGGGGCAGCCAGATACGCTCCTACGTGTTTATGCCCTACACCCTTGCAAAGGACCACAGAACGGGCTTTGAAATCGGCAATATAAACGCCGTAATGGACGGCGACATTGACGGCTTCATCAACGCCTACCTTCAGATGGAGGCAAACAAAGACTGAAAAACGAACGGATGTGCTGTGACGCATGAGAATAATTGACATTTCGCGCGATGTTATGCAGGCGGAGGTTTATCCGGGCGACCCGCTGCCCGAGCTGAACCGCCTTGTGAGTATGGACGACGACTCCTGCTACAATCTCAGCTCGGTTTCAATGTGCTGCCACACCGCCACGCACGTTGACGCGCCCCTGCATTTTATATATGACGGTGCGTCAATAGAAAGCTTCCCGCTTGACGCCTTCATCGGCGAATGCCACGTTGTTGCGGTGCGCCCGGGAATCATAACGGGCGAGGATGCCGTAACACTCCTGCCGGAGGGTTGCGAGCGGCTGATAATCAAAGGCGACGGCAGGTCGTTCTTTATGGACAGCGCCGCCGAATACATAGCGCAGTGCGGAATTAAACTCATCGGCACGGATTCTCTCTCCGTCGGCTGTGAGGGCAACGAAAAGGAGCCACACAGGGCGTTTATGCGCGAGGGAATAGCCATACTCGAAAATCTTGATTTGACAGAAGTCCGCCCGGGCAGATACTTCCTCTTTGCGCCTCCCGTCAAAATCGGAGGTGCCGAGGCGGCTCCCGCCAGGGCAGTGCTTATAGCCGATTATATTTTTTGGAGCGGTAAAAACGAATGAAGCGATTTTTTGATGTTGTTATAAGTCTTTTCGGTCTTATAATACTTTCACCTGTTCTTCTGCTGACGGCTGTTGTCATCTTCATTGACGACGGTCTGCCCGTTGTTTTCAGGCAGAAAAGAGTCGGCAGGGACGCAAAGCTTTTTACCATCTATAAATTCCGCACGATGAAAAAAGATACCCGCTCCGCCGCCACGGGCGAGCTGAGCGAGTCGGAGGAGCAGATTACAAGAAGCGGCAGAATCCTGAGAAAAACCAGCATTGACGAGCTGCTTCAGCTTGTAAACGTGCTAAACGGCACAATGAGTATTGTCGGCCCGCGCCCCCTCATCCCCGAAGAACAGGAGATTCACGCCCTTCGCGAAAAATACGGCGTTTACAAGGCAAGGCCCGGTGTTACGGGCTGGGCGCAGATAAACGGCAGGGACGCCCTCGACGATGAAACAAAGGCGCTCTACGACAAAGAATATGTCGAAAAACAGAGCATCGCTTTTGATATAAAAATACTTATCAGAACAGTAGCAGTTGTTTTAAAACGCGAAAATATTACCGAGGGCGGGCAGGGCAAATAAAAACGGACCGTCCGATGACAGTCCGTTAAATTGCTTACGCTTTGCCGAGGTATTCCTCCAGGCACTGGCCGCTTGCCTTCATTGCTCTTGCGGCGTCAACGCCTACATATCTCCAGTGCCAGGGCTCATAGATGATTTTTGTTATGTTCTGCTTGTTCTCGGGGTATCTTAAAATAAAACCGTAATCTGCGGCGTGCTCCTCGAGCCATTTGTATTCCTTTGTAAACTGGAAGCCAGCTGTTGAATCGGCGGTGATAATATCCATCGCCATACCGGCGTTGTGCTCGCTTGTGCCGGGCGGAAGAATTCTTTCAGCCGCCTTCTGCGTTGCGGTCACTTTATCATAACCCTGATTTTCATAATAGGCGATTTTGTTGTTGAGATTGTTTCTCTGCCTGCTCAGAGAGCGATAGCCCGAAACGGGAGTGAGGATTATTCCGTCCGCCTTTGCTGCAAGATACATCTCGTTGTAATGCGGAGCCACACGGTAATCCAGCTTGCAGCTTGACTGGTCGTTCGTTATTGAGGGAGCCAGCTGCGGAACATAATCGTCGGGCAGAATGTAGTCGCGGTTTACAAGCAGAAGGTTCCAGTTGGAGCTGCTTATCTGCGCATAGCTCGGGTCAAAGCCCGCATAGGCGTATTCGTAGTCTGGTATTTTGCCTGCGGCAGCCGCTGTTTTTGAAGCCGTCTGTGAGGGCGCAGCGGTTTTTTCGCTTGTTGAAGGCGCCTTTGTCGAGGCGGTTGTTTTAACGGTGGTAATCACCTTTGAGACCGTCGAAGTCTCCTTTTTGCCGAGGTCGAAAAAGCTCTTTTTTGTTGTCTGTGTCTCTGGCTGAGTCTGCGTCTGAGTCTGAACGGGCAGCGTTCCGTCGGGCACGGGGAAGGTTATTGTTTCGCCCTGCTCGTCTGTGTATGACTCGTGAACGCTCTGCGTTTCGGCAGCTGTCACGCTTGTGATTTCAGCCGCCGTCGGCGTTTCAACGGGCATTGCCCTTCTTGTTGAAACAAAGCCGAGAACCGCTCCGCCGAAAACGGAGATTACGGCAGCAATCGCTATAAAAAGGATTTTGTTTTTTCTGTTCATTTTTGTTCTCACTTCTCAAAAGATTAATACATATTGTAGTCAAAATGGTTTAAAAAGTCAATATCTGCCATTTTATATAAAATTTTCAGGAAAGGGGATGTTATTTTGACAGCACGCGAAAGGATTGAAAGATATCCGTCCGAACGCAGAATGTATGCGAACTATGTTGTTAAGAACATCAAAAAAATATGCAAGGAGACAGGTCCTCGTCCCTCCGGCTCGGAGCAGGAGCTCAAAGCCCAGCAGATGATGGCGGACGACCTGAAAACCTCCTGCGACGAGGTTAAAATCGAAGAGTTCAGGTTAGCCCCCGCCGCCTTTATGGGCTGGGTTCAGCTGCTTGTTTTCTGCGGTGTTGCGGGCACGGCACTGCTCTTCCTCACCCACTGGAGCTGGATTGCAAACCAGTCGCTCATTTTCACGGCGGTAGGCACGGGGCTTCTCGCAATAGGACTTTTCTTTGTTTTATTTGAATTCCTTTTCTATAAACAGGCGCTCGACGTATTCCTCCCCAAAAAGACGAGCCACAACGTCATAGCCGTTCGCAAGCCGGCGGGCGAGGTCAGAAGAAGAATAATCTTCTCCGGTCACGCGGATTCCGCTCCCGAGTGGTGGTTCACCTACATCGGCGGTCCCAAACTCCTCACCACCGTTATAGGTCTGGGTCTCGGCGGCTGCGCCTTTGTTACGGTTATGTCGGTCGTCACCCTCGTTCTTTCTGCAACTGGTGCCGACATCCCTTCAAACAGAATAATCTTCATTTTATCCATAGTTGCGCTTTGCTTTGTGCCCGTTTACATCTTCTGCCTTTTCTTCTACAACCCCAAAAGACCGGTTGAGGGCGCAAACGACAATCTTACGGGCTGCCTGTGCTCAATGGCGGTGCCGAGATTTTTGCAGGATCACGACATAAAGCTTGAGAACACTGAGGTTATGGTTGTTCTTACCGGCTCGGAGGAGGCGGGGCTTCGCGGCGCAAAGGCGTTTGTCAAAGCGCACGCAAAGGAGTTCGCCGCAGAGAAGGATGTTGAAACGATGTTCTTCGGTCTTGACACGGTGCGTGATTTTGACTATATGGGCGTTTACAGCAAAGATATGACCGGCACTGTCAGAAACAGCCCCGAGGTTTCAAAGCTCGTCAAAGAGGGCGCCGCAATCGCGGGCTACGACCTGCCTTACAAGAGCGTTTTCTTCGGCTCGTCCGACGCCGCGGCTATCACCCAGGGCGGAATGAAAGCCACCTGCTTTGCCGCAATGGATCCCGCTCCCGCACGCTATTACCACACACGCCTTGACACAGCCGACAACCTTGATTTAAAGACTGTTGAAGCAGGCGTTGACATTTGCCTTGAAACCCTTTTCCTCTTTGATGAAAAAGGGCTCAATGTTTAAAACGTAAACATAAACGGACTCTGAAAGGAGAGACTTTATGAGAGAAAAATTATTTGCGGCGGTTTCGCTCATCCTCGTGTTTACAATGCTTTTTGCCTTTGCGGGCTGCAGCTTCACACAGCAGGAGGAAGAGACTACCACAATCAGAAAGCGCACATCCGACCTGCCGACCGAGCAGCTTTACAAGGTCTCGGGCGACGGCGTAACGCACTACCTTGACGCAGAGGGCAACACCCTTGAAACAACCACCGTGCTCGATGAAGCGGGGCTGGCAAAAAAGAACGGGCGCCTTCTTGATTACTACAACGTCAACGTAAACGCCCTTGCGGACGGCTCCACGACCGCCGTTGTGACAAGGAATGAGAGCAAGAGCATAGGCAAACAGACCGATGCTGACGGCAACAGCATTGCCTACAGTGAGAACTCCTATGTAAACGCCGCCGTTGACTCGCTCAAAAAGTATATGCTCGTTACCAAAGAGACAGAAACAACCGATTACACAAACGAGCTCTCCGACGCTCTGCCCGGCACGGATTATGTAAGCTCGCTTACCGCTGCCGATGTTGAATGTTCATCCTGCGTTGACGGCGACACTACAAGAACGGTTGTCTTAACCCTTAAATCACCCGTTCCCTCATCTGTAATCGACGCAAACTTCGACAAGGAGAATATTGATGACATATACTCCGAGTTTGACAAGGCGGCGGATTATATGACGGTTGACAAGGCAGCCACAAAGCTTGAGTATGTCAACTGCGTTGTTGAGATTGTAACCGACCTTCAGACTGATGAAGTGCTCTCAATCAGATACACAAAGGGCGTCAACGTCAGCACGGTTGTAACGGGCAAGGGCAAGCTTGCCTCCGTCGGCGAAATACCCGTCTGCTTCCTTTACACATACACTGTTGAATACAGTATTGACAGAACAAACCCCGCAGAAGCGGAATAATCAGAATTACGATATATCGAGGAGAAAAAATGGAACTTAAATCAAACCCCGTATTTTGCAGAACCTACCAGAAAGTAATGAAAATAACCTCAGATATGCTCCCGTGGAAGGAGCCGTCAATTATCAGAGGCGCCGGCAGCATTAAAAAACTGCCCTATCTCATAAAGCAGAAGGGCATAAAAAAAGTTCTTGTCGTTACAGACAAAGGGCTTATGGGGCTCAACCTGCTTGACTCCCTTTTTGAAGGGCTTAAAAGTAAGGGTATTGAATATGTTGTTTTTGACGGCGTTCAGCCCAACCCCACAATTCCCAACATTGAAGAGGCAAGGCAGCTCTATATTGACAACGGCTGCGAAGCGATAATCGCCTTCGGCGGCGGCTCGCCGATGGACTGCGCAAAGGCGGCGGGCGCAAGAGTTGTAAAGCCCAACCAGAGCATTCCCAAAATGAAAGGCGTTCTCAAAGTCCGCAAAAAGCTTATGCCTTTCTTTGCCGTTCCCACAACGGCGGGCACCGGCTCCGAGACCACAATAGCGGCAGTTGTCTCCGACCCCGAAACGCATGAGAAATATGCAATTAACGACCTCTGCCTGCGCCCCGGATACGCGATTCTTGACCCCGAACTCACGGTAGGTCTTCCCCCTCACATCACATCAACAACGGGTATGGACGCTCTCACCCACGCGGTTGAGGCGTATATCGGCAAGGCGAACACCAAAGAGACGGCTGAGAGAGCTGTTCAGGCGGTCAAGCTTGTTTTTGAAAATCTTTATAAAGCATACGAAGACGGCAAAAACATTGAGGCGCGTGAGAATATGCTCCTCGCCTCG
>JAEEYU010000004.1 GCA_016288315.1 Clostridiaceae bacterium
ATTTCATTTACTGCTTCAATTTTGCCGACTCAACTACTGAGAACACCACAATTTCAACTTATTACAGATATATTACCTCATTCACCAAATATCTCGGTGAGATTCCGGACGGCGCCGCAATCAAAGTCAGAAGCGGCGACGGTTATGATGATTTCGGCACATATCACACAGTCATCACAGATGGCACAATAACAGACTGGTATATTGAGTCAAACGGCAACAGAATCAAAAAAGATGAAAATGACGGCAACTGGTATAAGGTCGATTCAAGCAACAACAAGCTTGAAAAAACCAATCTTGATTACAGCGATTTTTATTATGAAATATCAATTGCAAACACTTCTCTTGCCAATCCCTGGTTTAACGGTTTAATTAAAACTCCTCTTTGTGCAGAGGGAGCCGCTTACGGCGATGTCAAAGCTGAAATTGATATGGAAGTGTCAATCAGAGGTGATGACGGCAATCCCTTGCCTCAACCGTATGTCAGCATAGGCACGTCAATACGGTATATTCTGAACTTCGCAGGTCAGCGTGTCATCCTTGACAAAGACACAATCAGAATTCTGGATATTGAACCCTATACCTCCGGCAAGGTTTACCAGTTTGTTAACGGCAAGCCGATGTTAAAAGCTATTTCAAAAATTGGAGCGGCATCTTTCAAATATAACAAAATGGACGAGGAAACCGGCGAGGTTAAACCGGTAACGGAAACGCTTGAAGGCTACCAGTATAACTATACCGGTTACGGAAGTGAGTCAAGCGACCAGCATGTCAGCTACAATACACCGACTTTCAATGATCAGACAACAGATTACAAAACCTATAAATCAAGAGAAATATTAACTGAAGAAAAAGTTCTTTCATGGTTCCCGGACACTGACGGTGACGGAAAGCCCAACGGTCCCGTGTATTTTGCAGCTGATGATGTTACCATGAGCAATCCTATTCCCGCAAAAATAGAAATTGTTACCATGGCAACAAACGAGCTTATAGCGGATACCGATGATATTGCTGAAACCTATGACCTTGTTTATATTGGAGATTCTTCATACAATATGAATATGAAGAATCACTTTGACGGAAGAGCTGATAAAAGATTTGCTCCCGATTACAATGACCCCAATATGGACGGAATGTATTACACCTGCACGGGCGACCTTATGACCACTAACGCCCGTAACTTCTGGGGTGAAGATACTCTCGGCGGTATTTCCGGCATAGACTATTACTGGACCACAACCCAGACAAGTGTTAGCCCAGCTGAGTGGTTAACGGGTATATTTACACTTGACGGTGAGCGGCTCAGAGACCTCTTCTTCAGAACCCTTTTCAAAGGTCTCGGCACTTTTTATGATGCTGACTCACCCGGTGCCTTTATGAAAGGCTGGCAGACCTTCAGAGTCCGTTCTTCCGGCAACGATCTTACTGCGGTAAAAGAGCAGCAGCTTGAAACGTTTATGAAAGCGGGTCTTCCCGTTGTTGTTGCTGACGAGCTTACAACCGGCTATAAAGTTAAATTCATTGCAAGATGTGAAGTTATACAAGAATTCAAATATTTAAAAGAGAAGCAGGGTTTTTGGGCAGGTTTGTTCAGAAGGAAAAAACCTGTATATCATGTGAAACTTTATGCTTATTTTCTTGGTGAATTCGGCGGTCTCCCGAATGAATTTGACCCCGTTAGAAACATTGACGTTACCTGGTATAAAGACGGTCAGAAATTTAATGGTGGAACCAGGGGTTATGAAGTATTCCACAGTGAACTGCAAAACGCAAATGTAGATGCATACTCGCTTGAACTTGGCAGCACATATGTTGATAATGTGGGTTATTGCATCAAACTTGAAGATATTCAAAATGTTACAGGTGATTATTATGCAGTAATAAGTATTAAGGATACCGGTAATCCTGAACTGGATGGCAAAGATGTAAAAACTGACAAAATTACTGTTTCTATTGCTAAAGAGACGGTCTATGCCCGTAATGAAATAGTAAGAGGCTCTGAAATCGATTCTGGTCTGAGAGATCAAGGTGAAATAATTTACGATTTCAAAGAAGCAAGACCCAGCAACCTTCCTTCTGATTATGATGATGAGTTCGAGTTTTATCTTGCTTCCGGTAGTGGAAATGATGTCTACTATACAGTCAGATATTATTTGGATGAGAATTGCAGCATAGACAAAAGAACGCTAGTTCCGGTTCAGGACGATTGGTATTACCGAATGAGAATAGCTATCTGGTATGAGCATGAAATCGGTTGGGGTGAAAATGACAAATATAAATATTACCGATATCGTAATTATATCAGACAAAGCGGTGATAAAGGCTGTATTAATCCTGGCACAGATGGATTGACCAAAATATGGGGTAAAGGCTTTGACAATATAACCTATGACTCAAACGGAACATCAAAAACAGAAGCAATAAAAACGCCTTCATATTATCATAAAGGTAATGACAATCCAAATGGAAGTTGGAACAGTGTTGGTGATTGCTCGGGTGTTTACACATTAAGCAATGTCAGATTCCTCAAAACTGAAAGAAGTGTTGATACGGCGCAAGGCTTGGGCACTCCTTTCCCTGAAGACGGCGGATACTACACTGCTTCAGCAAGTGTTGACACAGTAACCATAGACAATGCGTCCTATATGTATATTTTCCTCAAAAAGGCATTTGATACAAAGTATCCTGATGAAAATGTGTTTGCTGAACGTGAGTTTGATTATATGGAAGACCGTAAATCAGACCTGGCCACATATCTCAGATTTTCATCGCCCAAAATCAGCGTTGTTGAAAGCACTGTTACGGCTTACCCCGCAACTGTCAGCGCACAGGGCGAGGGCATAACCTGCGAGTTCAGCATTCAGAACCCCACAGGCAAAGATGTTGAAAATGCAAGATATAAACTGCTGTTCTATGTTGACCTCAACAATGACGGTAAATTCAAAAAGGATGAGCGTCAGGACATAAAAGTTTTTGAAAGCGAAAACAACGGCTCATACACAGAAATTGACCCGTCAAACGACACACTGCGGGCTACAACAAAAACCAGCGTTTATTCCTACCGCGTTCAGAGAAAACTGCCTGCGGACTGGACAGGTATTCTGCCCTGGAAACTTGAAATTGTTGAACTAGATTCAAGCAAACACTGGTCAACAACTCCCCCTTCAAGCGGTCAGAGCGACAAGGAGCTTGATGTAAACTACGCAAACTTCCACGACTCCTACACCAATTTAGCTTATTGCAAACCGGAGCAGGCAACAAAAATCAGGGTTCTCCAGATTCTGCCTTCCAACTGGCCTATGAATTACACATCGGTTGAAGATATGAACCTTGAAGATATGGGTGTTGTTCCGGGCGACGACAGCGGTGTCAATGATGATGAATATGATCTCAATGACGAAAGTCTGTATTACGGTGCCAATGAGTTTATCGGTTCAATCTTTGAAAGCAATAACTTCAAGGAAGCGTGCGGAGAAGGCAACTGGCAGAAGGTTGAGGGCACGGGCATTCAGAACTATATCGGCAGTAACACACAGCTTGTTGCTACTGACACAATTTATATGGCATTCGGTCCCGAAGACAATAAACAGAACTATTCTTCATACCTCAGCAACTTTATAAACACCGGCGAATTGGGCAGCAGCAATGCCCCCGACTTTGTGGTTGAACTCAGGTGCATAAACGTAAAAACGCTGAACACGCTTTACGGTGATCAGGAGGACGGTTATCAGGTCAGAAAAGACAACACCCTGTTTGACACATACGACATGCTTGTTATGGGCTTCGCTGACAGTTGGGGTAAGGCAGGTCAGAAAGATATGAGCCTTCCCACAACCAATATCGGCATGAATATGGGCGCTGCTTTTGCAATTCAGGACTTTATAAAGAGCGGCAGAGCAGTTCTTCTGACTCACGACACAACAACCACATATAACAACTTCCCCAATAATGTTATTCTTAAAAAGGCGTTTGAAGCTGCGCTGAAAGTATTGGATGTAGCTGCAAATATCTTTGACTTCTTTGCATGGGTCGGCAGTCTCTTTGGTGGAGACGGTCATTCCGAAATAGCTGACAAAATACGTCTGTGGGTAAGCTCTATGACCGTTGATGAGCGTCAGAGAAACGGCTACTGGGTTAACCTTATCCGCGACGAGTGCGGACTTGACCGTTACGGTGCGACATATTCCATCAAGCAGAAAGCTGCTGCCACCGTAACAACCTGGGTTTGCACAAAATGCGGCCGTGTTCATTACACCACGAACAAACCGCTGACCTGTCTTGGCATCGGTTGTGTAAACAACACTTTTGAGGAAAAAGAAGAAAAAGAACTGACCGACCATTCATTGTCAAAGGGCTATTTCAACGACTTCAAGCAAAAACATGAAGGCAGTATTTATACCGACAATGACACAACCGGTTACGGTAATTGGCAGAATGTTACAACTGAAGTAATGCAGAGCCCCGGCAAAGACTACTCAATAGCTTATGTTCCCGGCTCGCGCGAGGATGTTTCAAACAACAATGAAAAAACATATTCATACACTGACCCCGTAACGAAACAGTCTAACAAGTATGCTTATGTTTATAACCAGAAAGCCGATGGCACCTGGGAACGACGCAAAACAGACCAGTTTATAGGCGGTTACACACGCTATGAAATTGCACGTATGAGTGAACAGAGTGATTCAAATTATCTTGCAACGGCTCCTATGTATAGCAATGACGACGAGATTTACGGAACCACTTTTGTAACTCAGACAAACAAGGGTAAACTTACAACATATCCTTATGACCTAAACTTCTACAAATATGAAGAAGACGGCAAAACAAAGGTTGTAGATGAAAACGGCGGTTATATGTTTGATGAATCCAGGGTTGAGCGTGTAACACTGACCCATGACCAGGTTTATCAGCTCAATATGAACGGCGACGATGTAACCTGCTGGTATTGTATGTCGGGCGGTAACTTTGCAGATATACCCAACGATGCGCTTAACGCTTACTACATCTACTCGCGCAGAAACATCACATATACCGGCGCAGGTCACACCAACACATTCACGCCATGGGAAGCAAAACTGTTTGCCAACACTCTCATTTCGGCTTACAGACCCGCAGCGGAAATAGCGTCAATTCAGTTTGTAAAACCCGAATCACACCATGACTACAATGAGGAATACACCGCTTCGCCGAGTTACATTCTGCTTACTACAAGAACGGTTACTTCAGAACCCGATGCAGACGGCAACACACATGATGAGCTTCAGATTGATGATGAACAGATTCACTTTGAATTAATCAATCCCAATCTCTCAAATGCAACCAGTGATGCAAAACGCGACATTAAGGTTGAAGTCAGAATCGGCGGCAGCGACGGCGAAATCATTGACGGCGGCACACTTGTTTACGGCGATGACGTTGACACTGCCGAGGAACTGAAGCACAAGAACTGGAACAGCATTTCCGACAACGGAAACTATTCATTTAAAGTTCCCGATGCGGTTAAACAGAAACTCGCAGAAGAAGGAGTTAACAAGGTAGAACTTACTCTTATTCCCATCACAAAGGCGGTTGACCCTGTAACGCAAGCGGAAGATGAAATAAGAGGAACACCTGTTTCAATCGAAGTCCGTCTTCTCGGTCTCAGTGGATTAAGCTAATCCTCGCATAACCAAATCCAAATCAGAATCCCGCCCTTAACCGGGCGGGATTTTTGCTGTTATAATTTCATTGCATAATTAATAAATATATGTTATTATATATTTGTATAACTATGTGCAGGGGAGGTAGAACGATGAAAACAACAGCGGCAAAAGATGTTTCACGCCATTTCGATTTTGCAGTAATCGATGTTTTTGCGCTCGTTGTTTCATTTGCGCTGTCATATCTTATCAAATTCCGCGATTTTGGCTTCATCCGCAGCGACGAGTGGATGGCTTTGTTCTATATAGCCGCACTGGTAAACCTCGTTATCTGCCTTGTGTCTAACCCATACAGCGGAATCTTCCGCCGCCCGTATTATGAAGAAATCGTGCATGCGCTCCTGCTGACGTTCTATAACCTTCTTGCCGTCGGCATAATATTCTATGTTTTCAAAATCGGCACGGTCTTTTCACGCCAGATGATTCTGACAATGTATGCGCTTTGTTTTCTGTTTTCGCTCGCGCTTAAATGCCTTTGGAAAAAGCTCATCCTGTCGGGCAGAATCAAATTGTATAACACAAAAAAAATCCCGCTGTTTGTCATCGGTTCATCCGAAAACATCGGCGAGATAATCGAAAACGCCTCTCTGGGCGATTTTGAAAAATACGAGGTGTTTGGCGCATTTCTGACCGACGGCAGCCGGAATATCGACATCCCCACAGCAGAAGATTTTGATAGAATTCTGCCGTTCATAAAATCAAACGGCGTTGAGGAAGTGCTCGTTGCCGTCAGCCCATCGCTTGTGCCAGATGAAATCTATAAATCGCTCATCACCTCGGGTGTCGGCGTTCATTTGAGCGTTGAGAAGCTGCTCGGCTTCCGCACCGAAGATTACGGTGTTGACACTGTCGGCGTTTACAACACGCTTAGCGTCGGGCTCTATTCTTTCACGGCAGGGCAGATCTTGTATTCCGCTGTCAAAAGAGTCATCGACATCATCCTCGGTGTTCTCGGCACAATCCTTCTCCTGCCGGTAACTGCTCTGATTAAACTGTTTTTTCTTGCAACAGGCGATAAAGCCCCGATTATTTATAAACAGGAGCGGGTCGGCAAAAACGGCAGAACAATCAACATTTACAAATTCCGCACAATGGTTCCCGATGCAGACAGAATCCTGCGGGACCTGCTTGAAGATGAAAAATATAAAGCCGAGTGGGAGGCAAATCAAAAACTTGCCGATGACCCTCGCATAACAAAAACCGGCAGATTTCTGCGCAGAACTTCAATAGACGAAATGCCTCAAATTATCAATGTTCTCAAGGGTGAGATGTCGCTTGTCGGACCGCGTCCGCTTGTGCCGGGAGAGCTGGAAGCACATGGCGGAATGAAACTGTATCAGCAGGTCAAGCCGGGAATTACGGGCTGGTGGGGCTGCAACGGCAGGTCAAATATCAACTACCGCGAGCGCCTTGAACTTGAGTATTACTATGTCAAAAACTACTCAATTTACCTTGACTTTTTATGTGTGCTGAGAACGTTTTGGTCTGTTCTCAAACGAAACGGAGCGGAATAATATGCGTGAAGAATTCGGCTTGATAAGCATTATTATGGCGGCATATAATGCCGAAAAAACAATCGGTTTTGCAATCGACTCCGTTTTAAAACAGACTTATGAAGTTTTTGAACTCCTCGTCATTAATGATTGCTCAACCGACGGCACCGAAACAATTGTTAAAGAATACGCTGAAAAAGACTGCAGGATCAAACTGATTAATAACCCGAGAAATCTCGGCGTATCACTAACAAGACTGGAAGGGTTAAAACAGGCAAAAGGTGATTGGATAGCTATTCTTGACAGTGATGACGCATGGATGCCTGTAAAACTTGAAAAACAAATTGCGCTACAAAAAAGGCTTAATGCTGAACTGGTTTTTACAGGTGTCAAATATTTAAAAGCAGACGGAACACCGCTGGGGTGGGAACTTGAAGTGCCGGATGAAATCGGTTATAAAAAACTGTTGAAACAAAATCTTATTGCCAATCCGTCGGCGCTTGTCAAAAAAGAACTGTATGAAAGTTATTATGCAATCGGAGACGAAATGCACGAAGATTTTGCTCTATGGCTAAGCATCTTAAAAACTGGCATTAATGCCTATGCAGTCACGGAACCGCTGACAATTGTGCGAATTTCTCCAAACTCAAAATCCGGAAATAAAATCAAATCTGCCGTTATGAACTGGAAAACCTACAGATTTATGAAGATGAACATTTTTTCATCGGTTTATTATATGTGTTGGTATACCGTTAACGGAATTTTGAAATACAGAAATCTGAAGTGAGAATAAATGAAAACCTTAACAATAAGTGTTGCCGCTTATAATGCTGAAAAAACATTAAAAAAATGTCTTGACTCAATGGTATCTGTTAAATGCATCAATGATATTGAAATAATAGTTGTCAATGACGGTTCCAAAGACAGCACATCCGAGATTGCTCACAATTATGCCGAAAAATATCCTCAATCTGTTGTTGCTTTTGATAAAGAAAACGGCGGTCACGGTTCCACAATTAACACCTCTGTTATCAAAGCAACAGGGAAATATTTTAAAATTGTCGATTCAGATGACTGGGTTGAAACTGAGAATCTTGACAGATTGGTTGAAATGCTCAGAACGGATGATGTGGATCTTGTTGTCAATTCATATTTTGAAGCAGATTTAAACGGTAATCATACCAAGACAATTAAAGTTTCGGATTATCCGTTTGAAGAAAACAAAACCTACAGTTTTGAAGATATAGCGCTGGATTTCACGAAAGCGCACATGCATAAGATGACATTTAAAACAGAACTTGTCAGACAAATGGGCCCTGTTATTGATGAGCACTGTTTCTATGTTGATGTTGAGTATGTCGGGTTTTTACTTGCAAAAGTAAATACTGTAAAGTTCCTTTATTTCCCTGTTTATGATTATCTGCTTGGATATGAAGAGCAGAGCGCCAGTAATAAAAGTATGATAAGCAGAAGAGCGCAGCATAAAAAAGTCGTAAACAGAATGATGGAGTTTTATAAATCAAATAAAGATGAAAGCAATCGTTCCGAATTCTTACGAAGGTATGTTGCTTCTTTTGTCGGCAGACAATATAAAATCTATATTCTTATGACTGAAAATGACGGGGAAGGGAAAAAAGAGTTTTTGGACTTTGACAAAACCGTTTATCCCTGCTTCCTTAAATCACCCGGAATAAGAAGAGAATTATTGCCGGTGGTGAAAATCATTAAGTTTCATAAAGGGCTGTTTTTCTGTCCGGTAGCGAAAATGGTGCAAATATTTTTGAGGTAAAAAGATGAATAAAACTGTTGCTGTAGTTGTGACATACAATAGAATAGAAATGTTAAAGCAGTGTCTGGAGCACATTAAGAAACAAACTGTGCCCGTTGATATTATTGTTGTTGATAACGCAAGCACTGATGGCACATCAGATTTGTTTGATGAAAATACTGAAGGATTACTGTATTTTAACACAGGTGCAAATTTAGGCGGTGCAGGCGGATTCAATTACGGTATGCGAAAAGCGTGCGAGCTAGGTTATAAATTTGTTTGGGTTATGGATGATGACACATTACCTGAATTAACTGCGCATGAAAAACTGCTGGAGGCTGACGAAAAACTCAGCGGAAACTATGGTTGGCTGTCAAGTCTTGCTCTTTGGAAGGACGGAACAGAATGCAAAATGAACAGGCAAAAAATCAAGCCCAAAGCATTTGAGTTTTTGCATTTTTTACAATATGGCATCATAAGTGCTGAACAGGCAACTTTTGTTTCGCTTTTTTTAAAAACCGAAACCGTAAAAGAATACGGTCTTCCGATAAAAGAGTTTTTTATTTGGGGTGATGATATTGAATACACGCGTCGCATTTCCGTAATCAATAATCAGCCGTGTTTTCTTGTAGGTTCAAGTGTTGTTGTTCACGCAATGGTGAACAATAACGGTAGCAGAATATCAGAAGATGAACCGGAACGTCTCGAAAGATATAGGCTTGCATTCAGAAACGAAACTTTCTTTTATCGGAAAGAGGGACTGAAACGGTTCTGCTATTTTCTTGCTAAATGTTGCAAGCACTTTTTGTTGGTGTTGTTTAAGGCGAAAAACCATCGTATTAGACGGATGGAAATAATTGTTTCAAGTATATTTAAAGGTATATTTTTTAATCCGAAGATAGAATATATTATTAATAATTAAATTATTAAAAAAGATTGTATAAGAATTAATTATTGTTGGAATGAGGAGAAATGCGTAGATTAATAATAACAAACACATACTATCAGCTCATATTTGCTATTCAATTAAGGCTGACTTTTTTTGTTAATGATGATATTTCATTGATTGTGTCAGATCATTCAAATAATTCAAAGATTGTTGCAGAAAGGATAAAACAAGAAGGATTATTCAACAACACTTTTTATGTGGAATCATTGTCTTTTCTCAAGAAAGAAAAAAAATTTGCGTCAGCAAGGCAATTCGTCGATTATTGTTTAAAAAAAGAAACGGAATCAAGCAATTTGTATTTGAACAGATTAAATGATTTGTTCTTTGATGAATTATTGGTATTTAATGTTGACAGATATATTCTCAATATTTTTTCAACGCTTAGTTTTTATAACAAAAGATTATCTGTATCTCATTTTGAAGAAGGTGTATTATCTTACAACAGCAAATTGCATTGTATAATTACCCCAAAACGCAAAATAATGGATTTTGTCAGAAAAGTGCAAGGTAAACCGCAGTTTACAAAATCCGGAGAGAATTTCTACTGTTTCTATCCTGAACTTTACAAAGGTGAACTCTCACCCTTAAAAGTCCCACTTATCGGGAATTATTCTGAAACTGTAGATATTATTAAAAAGGTGTTCAATGTCAATTTGAGCGAAAACGATTATAAGGAAAAGTATATTTTTTTTACCAGCGTTTATGATTTTGAGGGAGAACATCCAATCGGAGAGTTTGAACTGGCTTGTAAAATTGCCGATCTTGTCGGAAAAGATAATATGTTGATTAAAATCCATCCCCGTGACAGAAGAACCGTATATTCTGACAACGGCTTTAAGGTTGATAAAAACTCAAACATACCATGGGAAGCAATTCAACTGACCGGCAGTTTCAAAGATAAAGTTTTTCTCACCGCAACATCCGGCAGTGTCCTTTCGGGCAGTTTTATGTCATCTGATTCACCACGGACATATTATTTGTATGAACTTTGTAAGATTGACGGGAATACAATTGCAGAAGAGTCGAGAAAAAGCATAGTTGATTTATTGAGCAATAAAAAAACAAAGAAGATTTTTTCAAATGTGAGAATTGCTGAGTCTTTAGAGGATATAAAATAGTTTTATGAATCACAGAATAAGATACTTGTTTAAAAATACTGGCATTCTTGTTATAAGCAGTTTTGCTTCAAAACTGCTTGGTTTTTTCCTTGTTCCTCTTTATACAAGTGTTTTATCAACCGAAGAATTCGGAAAATATGATATTATTGTATCAACCCTTACAATCCTTCTGCCCATAGTAACGCTTAACATCGCAGATGCTGTCATGCGATTTTCAATGGAAAACGAAAAAGATCCACATAACGCAGCGTCTGTCGGCTTGCGGTTTGTTGTCTTGGGTATTGCAGTTGTTATATTGATGTCTTTGACAATCGGTTATACGCCGTTTTACAAATATGTCGAAGATTTCAGAATGATTTCAGTTTTGTATTTTATCGGAGTTGCATTCAACTCATATTTCACTCAGCTCGCAAAAGGAAATGAGCGGGTTATGGATATGGGAATAGCCGGCATTGTCGGAACAACAGCGACAATAACGGCAAACGTTCTTTTGTTGCTTGTATTCAAAATGGGCTTGAAAGGATTTTTTTATGCCGGAATAATAGGGTCTGCCGTTCCCGATATTTATTATTTTTTCAGACTTAAAACATGGCAATATTTCAAAACTTCAGTGAAAAAAAAAGGATATATCAAAGAAATGATATATTACTCTATCCCACTCGCTCTTGTGGTTATCGGATGGGTGGTCAACGGAAACTTTGACAAATATATGGTAACTGCATTTTGTGGATTGACTGCAAATGGTCTCCTCGCAATAGCATATAAAATTCCGAATATTTTAAATGCTTTTCAGGGAATATTCACACAAGCATGGCAGATATCTGCAATATCAGAATTCAAAAGTGAAGATTCAAATGAGTTTTACAGAACTATGATTACATTCAGTTTTTCTGCTTCATCTTTGATGTGTGCACTGTTGATTTTACTCACAAGACCTATCGCTCACTTGCTATATGCAAAAGAATTTTATAATGCATGGCAATATGTTCCGTTTCTCTTGATCAGCTTTTTGTTTAACTTTGCAGCTGGAGTTATAGGACCGATTTTGTCAGCAAAAATGGATTCAAAAACAATGGCAAAATCAGCATTTGTCGGAATTGTTGCAAATGTGGTTTTAAACTATACGTTGATAAAAGTAGTCGGTGTTTTGGGCGTAACAATCGCAACCGCTTTTTCGAGCTTATGCATTTTTATTATAAGAAGAATTGCAATAAAAGGAATCTTGAAGACAAGGGATGACATAACAATAATTATATCTGCTGTTCTTTTGTCCGCACTTGCAATGGTGGAAATCGTTTTGCAGAATTACATATTAGAGTTGGGTCTGCTGTTAGTTTTGGCTGTTTGCAACGGTAAAGTAATTATAGAAATACTTATAAAAGTATATAATTTTCTAAAGGAGAAAGTTCATATATGAAAATAATAGGAGTTATACCTGCGAGATATCAATCATCAAGATTTCCGGGAAAACCATTGGCCGATATATGTGGGAAACCAATGATTTGGTGGGTATACAATCAATGTAAAAAGGTTGATGATTTTGATAAAGTTCTTGTTGCTACAGACGATTATAAAATCTTTAACACCTGTAAAGAGTTCGGAATAGAAGTAGTTATGTCTTCTGATAAACATAAAACCGGAACAGACCGAATAGGCGAAATAGCAGACAAAATTACTGCCGATTTGATTATTAATATTCAAGGTGATGAGCCGCTATTGGAGCCTGATACAATTAAAGCTGCAATAAAACCATTTTATAATGATTCAAATCTTCAAGTGTCGAACTTGATGACAAAAATAGATAATCCCATAGATATTATAAGTCCTACTGTTCCAAAAGTTATAACAAACAGCGAGGGTGTGGGAATTTTTTTGTCAAGATTGGCTATTCCTTTTCCAAAGGGATGCAATGATTATTCTTTCTATAAACAAGTATGCGTTTATGGTTTTAAACCAGAAGCATTAAAATTCTTTTGCGAATATGGGAAAAAATATGGAAAATCTAAAATAGAAAGAATAGAAGATATTGAGATTTTACGATTCATAGAAAATGGATATAAAGTAAAATACGTTGAAGTAGATTCCAAAACTATAGCAGTTGATACACCAATCGATTTGGAAAGAGTAAGAAAAGTCTTCCTCGATAAAATATCGAGAGGAGAAATCAGCGTTGATTAGGTTTATCGGAGGAATAGAATGAATAACATTAATGTTCTTGATTGTACTTTGCGAGACGGCGGTTATTGTAATAATTGGAATTTTGGATTAGATAATATTAAGAGGATTATTTGTTCATTAATTGATTCAAATGTCGAAATAATAGAGTGTGGCTTTATTTCGAACAAAATAGAATACGATTTAAATGCATCAATATTTTCAGATATAAGACAGATATCTAAGATTATTCCCGAGAATCGAGAAGGTAAACTTTTCGTGGCAATGATTAATTACGGTGAATATAATATAAATGATTTACCGGCATATGATGGGACATCTGTTGATGGAATCCGTGTAGCATTTCATAAAAAGGATATTAATGATGCATTAGGTTTTTGCAAACAGATAAAAACGAAGGGTTACCGCGTGTTTATTCAAGCGATGGTTTCCTTGAGCTATTCTGACGAAGAGTTTCTTGATTTAATAAAAAATGTTAATTCCTTTAATCCATATGCCTTTTATATTGTTGATAGTTTTGGAATAATGAAAAGCAAAGATCTCACCCGTATGTTTTATATGGTAGAACACAATTTGAATGATAGTGTTTGGATAGGTTTTCATTCTCATAATAATATGCAGCTATCTTATTCCAATGCGCAAAATCTTGTTTCAATTCAAACAAACAGAAATCTTATAATAGATACTTCGATAATGGGAATGGGAAGAGGCGCTGGCAACCTTAATACAGAATTGTTTGTGGATTTTCTTAACGAAAATGTAAAAAAGAATTACAATATTCGCCCTCTTATTTACATCATTGATGAGACAATTAATTATTTTTATCAACAAAACTATTGGGGGTATTCTTTGCCAAATTATATATCAGCAGTTCATAATGCGCACCCGGATTATGCTAAATACTTAGATAGCAAAAAAACTTTAACTATTGGTGCGATGGATGAAATATTTGATATGATTGATAAAGAAAAAAAAGAATCATTCAACAAAAATTATATCGAAGATTTATATAAGAAATATCAAGAAAAAAACAACGAGAAGAAGATACATTTTTCGGAATTTGTTGGTTTTGTATCAGGTAAGGATGTGCTAATGATTGCGCCTGGAAAGACCTCATTAACTGAAAGAAATAAAATATTAAATTGTGCAAAAAGTAAAAAAACTGTTGTTATCAGTATCAATTATGATTTTGATTCATCAGTGACAGATTATATTTTTGTTAGTAATTTAAGACGTTATCGAGAGATTCCTGCTCAAAAAAGAAAAAAATGTATAGTAACTTCAAATATTCCTTCCACAGCTGTTTTTTTACAAGTTAGCTATAAAGAACTGTTAAACAATGTTGAATATGTTCAAGACAATGCAGGACTTATGCTAATAAAGTTTTTGTCAAAATTAGGGATTAATAAGTTGTTTTTAGCTGGTATGGATGGATATTCTTTGGGTTCAAACGATAATTATGCGGACAATAATATGAATATTTTTATAGAAAAACAAATAGCCCAATCAAAAAATAATGGGATAATGAAAGTCCTTAAGGGTTTTCAAAAAACAGTTGATATAGAGTTTGTTACAACTCCAACTCACTTGATTATTTGAGTTAGTATTTATTTTTATTTTTATTTAAAAACCTTAGCTTTCCGGAGGTTCTATGTCAAAACTCAGTTCATTAACCGAAAACAAATATACATTAAGAGACATCTTCGTGCGCAATCACGAGGTCTGGCTTGCTATTCCGCTTTTCTGCTACCTCCTAACCCCGGTTGTTCATATGATAGTTTTTGCTGTTAACTATGTTCCTAGTACGCAAAATGAAAAAGATATGCTTCATTTGTTAATTATGGGCGAATGGGTTGGCGACTATTATAAAGCAATTATTCATACTTTTATTCTGCTTGGTGCAATAATTGCTTTTGTAGCATATATTTCACATGCGAAATATATGAAATTCACAAAAACAAAGAGCATATTTGATGGCATTCCGCTAATACTATTTGCTGTATTCAGTACGTTGATAGTTGTTTCAACCATTATTAATCGCACAAATAAGTTGTGGGTTCTTGGATATACAGTTAGAGGTGAAGGTGTTCTGATAGTGATGTGCTATTTTTTCCTCTTTTATCTCTGTGCATCCCAAATACGAAGCATAATAATAAAGTATCTGATTATTGACTTTTTTCTTTCTTTGAGTATTGTCTTTGGCATAATGAGTTTAATTGACCACTTCATTTATCCAATTAACATTTTCGTAAATATGGATTTTTCAGCCATTTTCTATCATATTAATTTCTACGCTTATTTTTTGACAATGGCAATTATGCTCTCGGCGGCGCTGTTTGCACTTGAAAAGAATAAAGTTGTGAGATTATTATCTTTTTTCTCATTTTGCCTCAATTCTGTTGTGCTTGCTTTCAACAGTAGTTTTGGCGGATTTGTCGCCTGCCTTGTAGCGTTTGTTTTCCTGATAGTTGCGGCATCGATAAAAAAAGGCAGATTCAGTTTTGCTGCCGTTGCAGCTCTGCTCGTTTTTCTTGCAATCTGCTTTGTCGTCGGGCTTAAATATCACAGCTTTTTCAGCGAACTCGTTACACTTGGCAGCGATGTTGAAAAAATAGCGACCAATGACGAAAATGCGGATGGTGCAGGCACTGCTCGTTGGGGTCTTTGGCGTGCAACCTGGGGCTATATAAAAGAAAGACCTTTCATAGGTTATGGCATTGAAGGCACTATCGGACGTCTTGAAGCAGATACCAGTCAGCAGAAAGTCCACAATGAATACCTCGATTATGCGGTTGAATACGGCATTCCGGCGGCGCTTCTTTATATTGGCGGGCTTATGTCAATTTTTATCAAAGCGCTTATCAAAAGAAAAAGTGTTGACAATGCAACTCTTGTTTGCCTCACCGCTTCACTCGGTTATATTGCTTCTGCGTTCTTCGGTAACAGAATGATTTTCATTCTTCCGTTCTTCTTCATTTTCCTGGGTCTTGCAAACAACACCGAACCGCCTTATGAAAAACTCGCCTTGCAGAAAGAGGCGGAAGAAGCAAAGAAGGCTGAAACAAAAGAAGAATCGGCGGAAAAGCCGGAGCCCGAAGAACAGCCCGAACGCGCGGAACAAACAGAAACCCCCGCGCCCGCCGGTGAAGATGCAACGGAAGCAGAGGAAGAGGTTCAAAATGTATGATTATTTAGTTGTCGGAGCGGGACTTTTCGGAGCTGTGTTCGCTCACGAAGCGAAAGCCGCCGGCAAATCCGTTCTGGTTATTGACCGCAGAAACCATATCGCGGGCAATGCCTACACTGAGAATATTTGCGGAATAAATGTTCACCGTTACGGCGCTCATATATTCCACACCAACAACAAAGCTGTGTGGAATTATGTGAACCGTTTTGCGCAGTTCAACCGCTACACAAACTCGCCCGTTGCGAATTTTAAAGGCGAGTTGTATTCACTGCCGTTCAATATGTATACATTCAATAAAATGTGGGGAGTGAATACTCCGGAAGAGGCGCAGGCGGTTATTGAAAAACAACGAAAGGAATCCGGCGTAATCGAACCGAAAAATCTTGAGGAGCAGGCAATATCGCTTGTCGGCAGAGATATTTACGAAAAACTTGTCAAAGGTTACACTGAAAAGCAGTGGGGCAAAGACTGCAAAGACCTGCCCGCTTTTATAATATGCCGTCTGCCGGTCAGATTTACATTTGACAACAACTATTTCAACGCTCTTTATCAGGGAATACCCGTCGGCGGATATACAAATATGGTTGAAAAAATGCTTGAAGGCGTTGAAGTTAAGACAGGCGTTGACTATCTGAAAAACAAAGCGGAATATGACAGCATGGCAAAACAGATTGTGTTTACGGGTCCTGTTGACGAGTATTTCGGATTCTGCTTCGGCAACCTTCAATACAGAACCGTCAGGTTTGAGACCGAAACGTTGCACACCGCCAATTATCAGGGAAACGCAGTAGTTAATTACACCGACAGAGAAACGCCGTTTACAAGGATAATAGAGCACAAGTGGTTTGAGTTCGGTCTGGATGAAAACGGAAAAGAAATACCCGATACGGTTATTTCCCGTGAATACAGTGCTGAATGGAAGCCCGGTGACGAGCCGTATTATCCCTTGAATGATGAAAAAAATACAGCGCTTTATAAAAAGTATAAAGCGCTTGCGGACAAAGAAAACAATGTGATTTTCGGCGGCAGACTCGGCGAGTATAAATATTACGATATGGATAAAGTAGTTGAGTCCGCGCTTGAGTTGAGCAAAAATGTGTTTGATTGAATTCAGCCGGACTGTTTATCAACCGGTATTCCGATAATTGAGTTGACTCCGTAATATTTTGCCATTGAATCGTTCGGCCAGGTGTCGGAGCTGTATATGCTGATATATTGCAAATCATCAACGGCGCTGTATTTTGTTTTCGGCTGAATATCGGATATTTCAACATCAAGCTGACCTTTTTCACGGCAGTCAATGATATGTCGCTCGTTTTGTTTTATCAGTTCATAAGTGTTGTGAATATCAGAAAATCCGAAACACAGCGGTAATACCGAAAGCACCGCAAAACAGCACATTATTATCAGACAGCGCTTCCTGCAGTCCGGTATTTCAATTATATCTTTTATGAGTATCAGATCGGCAATTACCATAAGAGTTACACTGAAATAACCGCGTCGGGCGGATTGAAACGAAACAAACGCCAGCAAAAACAAAGATATCAACGATCCTGCAAAAAACAACAAACTTATTTTTATATTTGCTGTTTTTTTCTTTAAGCACAGGATCATAACAGCGATAATATACACCGCGACAACGGGCAGATACTGACCGAAAATGTATAAACATCCGGTTATTCCGCCTGAAAAGCTTACGCGTGCAAACCTGCCCTGATTTTCGGTCGCTGGAACAAACACCATAGAAACATAACCGGCAAATGAAGTAACCATACCGAGAAAATAAACAATCCGGACTTTTTCTTTTTTAATAATTTTAATAAGAATAATAATACCCGCCATTGCCATAACGGCAGCTGAACCGTTTTCGCTGAACGCTCCCGCGACAAATCCAAATAATACAAAAAGTATTTTCAGCCAAACGCTTTTCAGCGCTCCGGTATTCTTATACAGTTTAAAATATGGCAAAAAGAACAACAGGTGAACAACAGAAGCAATAAGATAATTGCATGAGCCGTCCAGCCAAAAATTAACCTAACCGAAGGCGGGCTGAGAGAGCCAGACAAGCCCGAAAACGCAGAATAGAATCAGAGGCTTGTTGTCATCGGGTTTGATGCCGAAATCGTAGGAATAGTATATTATCAGCAGTAGTTCGAGAATAAAAAACACGGGATTGATTAAATCAAACACAATGTCGGGGAACATGAGAAAAAACTGAACCATCCCATGCGGAATAATTCTTCCGTTTGCGTATATCCGGTGCACTTTCATTGATTCAACTATATCGGCAATGCTTTTTACTCTTTCTCCGGTCGCCCAGCTGTAACAGTAACCGAAATCGTCCACAACTTTCGGAGTAAGATAATTTCCGACGAACATAAAAACATATATTAACACAATGACAGCCGCAAAAATCAAAGCAGATTTATTTTTGCATTTGGTTTTTATCATTTTTACACCTCAACGGTCATTTTGAATACATATATTATAGAACAGAAAAAGGGAAAACACAAGATATGGTATATAAACAAAATAATATAAAAACTATTTGATTTTAAAAAACTATATGTTATAATACTATAATAAAACCATACGAAAACATAGGGAGTTGAATGTATGAAAAAAAGTATTTTGGCAATTTTAATGTGCGTTTTGATGGCATGCCTTACGGTTGTGCCTGCATTTGCGGCTGAAATTGCAAGTGTTGATACAAGCGCGCTTCCTGAAATCAGCGTTGAGGTTGACGGAGCGGGCAACGTCAGAGCCGACAGTGTCAAGGCAACTCTTGACGGCAAACCCCTTAATGTTAGCGGTGTTCAGGCGGCATCCCCGTCTTCAACCGAATGGATAATCATGGTTGACACATCCGCCTCAAACAACAAAAAAGAATTCGCATCTGAGAAGGCGGGCATCAAAGCTCTCATCAATTCTCTCGGTGAAAACGAAAAGGTAGTTCTTTATACATTTGATGAAAAAGTTGAGAAGGTGCTTGACGGCTCCGAGAGCAAAGAGGCGGCGGCAAAAAAGGTTGATTCCATCACCTGCGACGGTCAGCACACCGCTTTTTATGAAGCAACTTCAAAGCTTGTCGATCTTGCAAAAGCAAGCAAGGCGGACAATGTTGTTCCCGTTATTTACTCAGACGGTGAAGATACCAGCAAGAATCCCAATGTTTCCGGCACGAAGAAAAAGGTTGCCGGTTCAGATGCGGGAATCAAGGGCTTTTATCCCTCGGGCACAAAAGCCGAGTATTTAAAGAATTTCAAAGCCATGGCGGAGTCGTCCGGCGGTAACGTTGCCGCTTTCAAGGCACAGGGCTCGGGCACTCAGCTTAAAAAAGCGAATGCTCAGTCAAATGCACCCGCAGGCAAAACAACAATCAAGCTTGCCGCTTCTGAAAATATTGATGCAAACGATGCAGCTGTTCTCTCTATAGATTTAGGCGACGGCAATGCCATAACCAAAGAGGCAAAGGTAGCTGCGTGGTCTCCCGTTCCCGTAACAGAGATTGAAACCACCGAAGCGACAACCGAAGCCCCCACAACACAGGAGCAGACCTCTGAAGTTGAATCAACTGAGGCACCCACCGAGGCGGATACCGAAGAATCAACTCAGGCGCCCGAAACCGAAACAACCGCAACGGCTCCCGAAAAGAAGGATTCAATGCCGGTAAGCAAAATTATAGGAATTGCGGCACTTGTGCTCGCCGCTCTTCTTCTCATATTCTTCTTAGTTGCAAAGAAAAAGGATAAATCATCCGAAGAAGGCGAAGAAATCCCCGTTGAAACAAACGAGGAAACTCCCGAAGCCGAAGTTCAGGAAGCACCTGAAGACGAAGAAGAGGTCGAAGAAGAGCCGGAAGAAGAGCCCGTGGAAGAGGAAGAAGAAGCTGAACCCGAGCCCGAGCCTGAACCTGAGCCGGAACCCGAGCCCGAACCTGAACCCGAGCCCGAGCCCGAACCCGAACCCGAGCCCGAGGAAGATCCTTACGAAGAGGAAGAAGCAAGCGATGAAGATGAAGATGAGCTTCCTCCCGCTCCCGAACCGGAACCCGAACCCGAGCCGGAACCCGAACCCGTAAAGAAAAAAGAGCCCAAAGAGAAAAAGAAAAAGTCCAAAAACAAGGGTCAGTTCCAGTTCTTCTTTGAGGAATAATCCAGTCAGACGTTCTATCCCCGCAGAGTTTTATCTGCGGGGATTTTTACTGTTTGATTGTTTTGAAAAGTATGTTATAATATATTTAACAAAAAGGTAAAGAGGTTGCAATGAATTGCATTAAACGCTTTTCTGAGTTTTACAGGAACAACAAAAACAGAAATTTTACGGTTTCCGAAATATCGGAGGCCTGCTCGGATGTGTTCGCATCGGCTGTCGGAGTGCTGTTCTGCACTTTGCCGGTGTTTGTTTTTGTTTATCTTGAGGCGACAAAATCATGGAGACTTCTTACAACATTCCCTGTTATTGCAAACGTCTTCAGCATTTTTTCCGTTCTGCTCGGAATTGTCAGTCTGATAATGTATTTTTACAATTCCCGCAAAACAGGAATCAAAAGCTTTGTTTCACAGAATATTCCCGCCTTGATTTTTCTCGTTTTGTGCATCTGGATGCTCACTGCAACTGCAGTCAACGGCTTTTCGCAAGATGCCTTAAAAGGCGGCGATTACCGCAACGAGAGCATTTTCTCATTTTTAATATACTTCCTGGTTTATTTTTTCTGTTCATCGGCAATAAAAAAAGAAAAATTCAAAAAAGCACCCGTATATGTTCTGCTTATCTCTTCCTGGGTTGCAGGTGTTGCTTCACTTGTTCATAATTATTGCAGACATCTTATTTCCATGGAAGAAATTGACAGCGGACGGATTAGCTTCGTCTTTCATCAATTCAATCATTACGGTTACTTTCTTACAGTTGCAATATCTCTTTCGGCAGCGCTTCTTGTTCTCGGCAGGGGGGCAAAACAAAAAATCTTCGCAGGTCTCACGTTTGCCTTCAACTCCGTTCTGCTTACTCTGAACGCAACATTCGGCTGCTTTATTGCTGTTTGCGCAGCACTTGTTTTCCTTGTTATCGTTACAAGTGTGCTTGAAAAAAGATTCAAAGCAAAAGCACTTATTCCGCTGTTTTTATTTTTATTGATTTCATACATTACGGGGCTCTTTGTCAACTCGTTTTTTTCGGACCTTTATCACCTGCTCGAAGATGTAAAAATGATTCTCGGCAACAATACGCAGGGCTCGTCAGGCACTGCGCTTATCGGTGCCGACAGTGCTGAGAATGTCAGAACGGCAGGGGACGCAGGCACCGGCAGATGGTCTTTGTGGACTTCCACCGTAACCTATATCAAAGAGAGTCCTCTTTTCGGCAGGGGAATTGAAGGTATAGGCAAAAGACTTGAAGAAGAAACCGGCTACAGCGACCGTCCGCACAATGAGTATCTTCAGTATGCCGTGTTTTTCGGCGTTCCTGCGGCAATTCTTTATGTTTCGGGCGTGCTTGCCGTTTATCTTAAAGCACTGAAAAACAGAGCGCACCTTGACAAAACTTCGGCGGTCTGTCTGGTTGCCGCATTCGGATACCTTGTTTCCGCCTTTTTCGGCAACACAATGTATTACACCGCGCCGCTGCTTTTCATCTTTCTCGGCATAGGGTCATCGGTTACAAAAACAGAATAAATATTTATAATTCACCAATCCCCGCAGATTTTTTTCTGCGGGGATTTAATCTTTTTCCTCTGCGACATTACAGAATCAGCCGATATTGTCATAATATATTAAAATAATATAAATATTTAAAACAAATAAGTTGACAAAAATACTTTAATTGCTATAATATGTAAAATATTAAAATGGATAAATATCGCATTGACATACAGTGGAACAAACAAACGGAACAAAAAAATGAAAATCTCTGAGGAGGAAAGGCGACAATGAAAAAGAATATCACTCTCATCGTCACAACCGTGGCGGTAATAGCCATGTGCGCTCTCATGATATCCGTCATGCGTTCGCGCGGCAGTGTTGTTACCGAAAATCCGGCTGAAACGCAGGAAGAAATAATCAGCGAAAACACAACAGCCGCTGAGAGCGAAACACAGGCGCAGACTGTTACGGAAACAATCAGAGCCGTCACAACCACGGTGCGCACAACGGCAACAACAAAGGCGCCGTCCGTGTTTGAAAGGGCAAAAAAAGCGCTGACGGGCGATGATGAAGAGCCGACGACTGCCGCTCAGCAGGAGACGGTAACTGAAAAGGCGGCTGAAACCGAAACACAGTCATCGACGCAAAAGCAGACAGAAACAACCAAAGTAACCGAAACCACAACAAAAAAGAACGTGCAGACTTCATCGGGCGTTTTAGCCCCGGATATGACAATAAACGGTCTTCGCAAGCAGGGCTTTGCCGTTTTCAGCACAGGTCAGTATATTTACAATGACGACAAAAATGCAAAGCAGGCAAAATTCGGCTACAACCGTTTTTATGACAAAGCGGCATCAATGATAGATTTCTACATAGACACCTGCCGCATCACTTTCAAGAATTATGCCGGCAAGGACTGGATGATTCAGCTTTGGAAGGGCACCTACATCACCGACCCCGAAATCGGCACCGTCGGCTGTGAAATCGGTCTTTACAACCGCAAGGCGGGCACATACGGCGGCTTGTATGACCACTACAACTGCGCAACTGAGCCCGACTGGCTCTATATGGAGATGTCAATGCTCTGGGATGACGACTACGACGGCGTTTTCACGCCGCAGTTTACAAGAACTTATGACAAATACTGGTGGCCCACCGGTTTTGTAGACGGTCAGCTTCAGAACAAAAAAGACACATCCTGCATAAGAGTTTTAGGCAGAATCACTTTCAAAGACAGTGAAATGGCGGAACTTTTCGATGCGGCGCTCAGCAGAGTGGGCTTCAAAAAAGTCACCACTTTCGACCCCGATTTCAAAGATACCTACAAAAGGCAGATATGCGACGTAATATTCTGCTGGCAGGACGCCAGAGCTTAAGTTCAAAAACCGCTTGTGAATTATTAAATTTGCCTTAATGAATTATTAAGGTTGGTCTAATAATATTGACATTATTATACCGCTTTGTTATACTTTCCGTGCAATTGAGTAATTTGAGGTGATAATTTATGAGTAAATCAAAAATCATGGCCATCGTTATTGCGGCAGTAGTAGTTGTCGCAGGCGTAGGCGTGGCAATTCCCGTTCTCAGAAACAGAATTTCCTCTTCAACTGAAGAGACAACAACAGCTGTCGAGGAGTCAATGACTGAGGTTTCAACCGAAGCGCAGACAGCGCCTGAAGAAACAGAAACCGTTGAAGAAACCGTCACAAACGAAAAGGGCGAAGTAGTTACTCAGTCCGACGGCAAAGTTGTCACAACAATCAAATCCGTCAGAAAGACAGTTTCAGGCGCCAACCAGAAGGCGAACAACAACGGCAGCAAAGGCAAAACAACAAAACAGACCTACAAAAAGACCACCGAGTCAGGCGTATGGTATGTTGACGCCCTCAACAGAGGCCTTACCAATATGGAACAGCAGGCAGTTCTCGGCTACAGCTACAACAGCGAAGGCGACTACTTCTACACCGATGACAAAGACTGCTGGCAGTATGGTTACGGCTACAACGAAGTTTACGACCAGGCGGCAGGCTTCTCGGTAATGTTTATCGACAAGCTCAGAATCCGCTTTGACTATGACAACAAAGCATACATGATTCAGCTCTGGAAAGGCCAGTATGGCTGGGTATTCGTAGGCGCTGAAATCGGTGTTTACACAACCGACCAGTTCAAGACCGCACAGATTGATGAGGCGGGCATCAACCACTACAACTGCGCAGACAAATCCGACTGGCTCAATATGAGCATGGATGTTTTCTGGGATTCCAACAAGAACGGCAGTTATGACAGAATCTTCTCAAGACCCTACACCAAGTATTGGTGGTGCACGGGCTTCAAGTTCGGCACTCTCAACAGATTCTCATCCCCCATCACCGAACTCATTATGAAAGCGCGCATAACCTTCAAATCGGCAACACAGGCATCGCTCTTCACAACAGGCATGAGAAACGCCGGCTTCCGCTCCGCATCGGCGGCAAGCAGCCTCTCAAATGACAGCATCTATCAGAGCGGCTCTGATGTTTACTTCAGATGGTATTCCGCCCTTTCAAAATACGGCGCGGTTCTTCAGGGCGGCAATAACAACAATACCAACAAAACAACAGTTGCAAATAACAACAATAACAACAACAATAACAACAACAATAATAACAGCACAACAGCAACAACAAGAACCAGCAGCATTTTTGATATGCTTTTGGGACCTGTTCAATCTACAACAACACCCACTCAGGCACCTACACAGGCCCCCACTCAACCTTCAAATAATAGTGATCATCCTATGAAAGACGACTGATAAGTCAAATTGCTCAAACCCCGGTGGCAATGTTAATCAATTTTGTGTAAATGCAATCAAAATTGCATAAATGCCCGGCAAAGCCAAAAAAAGGTTGACATTTGACCGTTTACGTGGTATTATTAATCAACAATTGTTGCTCTTGCAATAAAAAATGAAAGGAATGGTTCAAAATGAAAAAGGTAATCGCTATCGCTCTTGCGCTTGTATTTGCTCTTTCCATGAGCACAATCGCATTTGCAGACGAGACACCCGATCTTGCAGGTGTCAGCTCAACAATCGAGAACATCGTTGATTCCACAGGTCTCAGCGCAGGCACAGACATCTTCTCAGCAATCACAAACGCAGCTGCTCAGACTCTTGAAGCTATTTCAAAGTTTGACATCACCGCTGTTAACGACAACGCAATCGCTGGCGTAATCGATGATTTCCGCGGCGCTCTTGAAAATGTCGGCATCAGCACTTCCAGCGGCACAATTGCTCAGCTCTTCAGCAATCTCAAGCAGAAGATCAAAGATCTCTATATGCCCGCAGCAGCATCTGTAGAACCCCAGGAAGAGACTCCTGCAACAGGTTCATCCGCAACAGCAGCTATCGCAGCATTTGCTTCCATCTCAGTAGCAGCTGCAGCAGCTTTTGTTTGCACAAAGAAAAAGGTTGCTTAAGTTAAATTAACGCAAAATTTAGCTCAACAATGAATTTTCGTCGGTCCGTCTTTCAGGCGGACCGATTTTTCTTTTTCGCGAAGTTTACACCGTCTGTCAACTTGACTACTTATAATATTATGTGATAATATATTTTTATCCTTTTAAATGGCAGTTGTTTTTATGGATGATAATTTTCGCAACAAAAGAATAAAACTGCAGCTTGTTTTTATCGGCATCGGTTGTGCCGTTAATTTTGCCCTGTTTTTTGTAAAACTCTACATAGGGCTTTCGACAAACAGCATTTCGGTTTACGCCGACTCCCTCAATAACGGGCTTGATTCACTCGGCTGTATGGCGGCGCTCGCAGGTATAGGTCTGCTTACAAAAAAGAAAAGTCCCGCTTATCCCTACGGCTTCGGCAGAGCGCAGAACATAACGGACTTTCTTTTGTCGGTTTTTGTGATTATTACCGGAGTCTATTTCGGCTACATATCGCTCGAAAGGCTGATGTATCCCGTCCCCGTCTGGTTTTCGGTCAGGTATGCTGTGATTATTGCCGCCACGGCGGCAGTCAAGCTTTTTCTTGCCTTTTTCTTCCGTCTTGCAAACAAAAAAATCAACTCGGGCACGCTCAAGGCAATGAGCTATGACAGCTTCCTCGATTTTTTCATAACGCTGTCAACCTTGATTTCAATGACTCTGTCTGAAAAAGCCGGCTACAGCATTGACGGAATAATCGGAATAATAATCGCCGCCGTTCTCACTGTGCAGGGCATTAAGCTCCTGAAAGATGTCTGCTCGGTCATTCTCGGTAAAAGGGATGAGAACAGATGCTCCGAAGTCGGGAGCGTAATTGAGAAGGCAGGTCTTTCTGCACAGCGTGTTGACTGCCATCTCTACGGTGAAAAACCCGTTTTCACCGCCGTTGTTCTGTTTGATGAGGGCTTTGAAAAAAAGTCCGCTGAAATAAAATCAATAATTCATAATGAAATGCAGGCGGAAATCTATTTCCGCTTCGGGAGTGAAACTGATGAGTAAAAAAGAAAAATCACCTGAAAAGAAAAAGAACAGAAAAAAGAAGGTTCTCAAAGTGCTGGGGTGCATTCTGGCGTTGATTCTCGTCTTTGTAATTGTTACCACCTGCGTGTCTCTGGTCGGCATAAAGTCGAACACAAACAAAGCGCAGTCATTCCCCGCAGTCGGTTGCGACCTCAGGTTTGAAAAAGCGGGCAACGGCGTCTGGAATATTTATTCCGACAAGGATCTGAAGGTTCTTCAGCTCACCGATATTCACATCGGTGCGGGCTGGCTCAGCATACGCAAGGATTCAATGGCGCTCAACGCGGTTGCCGCCATGATAAGCGCCGAAAAACCCGACCTTGTTGTTGTCACGGGCGATATTGCCTACCCCGTTCCCTTCCAGTCGGGCACGTTCAACAACAAGACGAGCGCAAAAATCTTTGCCGGTCTTATGGAAAAGCTCGGCGTTTACTGGACATTTGCGTTCGGCAATCACGACACCGAAGCGTATTCATATTATTCGCGCGAGCAGATTTCAGAGTTCTATTCTTCAGGTGATTATCCGCACTGCATTTTTGAACCCGGTCCCGATGATGTTGACGGTTACTGCAACCAGGTTTTCAACATAATCAATTCAGACGGCATAATCACACGCGCGCTCATAACGCTCGACTCGCACTCCTACGTTGACGGCGACTATTTCGGCATCCGCTGGTTCTATGACAATATCCACGCAAACCAGGTCGAATGGTATAAAAAGAGCGTTGAGGCGCTTGCAAAGCACAATGCTGACGTCTGCAAAGCTTCTCCTGAACTTGCCGCAAAATATGCGGAGCTCTGCAAAACCGTTCCGTCATCCCTTTTCTTCCACATTCCGCTCACCGAATACAAAGACGCATGGGACGAGTATGTTGACAACGGCTTCAAAGACACCGAAAACGTTAAACTTAACTTCGGCAAAGCAGGTGAAAAGGGCAAGGTTGTTTACTGCGGCATTCACGAGGATGACCTGTTTGAGACCATTCTCGAACTCGGCTCAACCGACAGCGTCTTCTGCGGTCACGACCACCTCAACAACTTCTCCGTAAACTACAAGGGTGTTGACCTTACCTACGGCTTCAGCGTGGACTACCTTGCTTACATCGGCATCTACAAGCTCGGTTCACAGCGCGGCTGCACGGTTATAAACATCGCACCCGACGGCGCAATTTCATTTAACCAGCAGAACTACTACCAGGATAAATATGTTTCATATTATGAAAAGGAATCTGTTGAAATGCAGGAGCTCGGCGCCGCCGAATAAAAAAGATTAATAAACACAACAAAAAGGGCTTGCAGTCGGGCAGTCACTCATAAACCAATACCGGTTTAGGAGTGACTGCCCTTCCTGTAAGCCCTAAAATTTTATTATTTTATTTTGCAAGTTTTTCTATGCAGTATCTTCCGCGCTCCGCCGTCTTTTTGCCGAACTGAATGGCTTCAACGGGGCAGGAGTTTATGCATCCGACACAGTGCTGGCATTTTTTCTTTACCCATACGGGTTTGCCGTCTTTAATCTTTATTGCATCATCCGGGCATAACCGTTCGCATTTGCCGCAACCGGTGCACTTGTCATCCGCATAGAATTTTGCGGTTCTTCTGCAGATGTTGTAGGCAGGGAACATAAACGCCGTTGCAATGTCGTTTTTTAAACTGTTCCTCACCAGTATTTTGCGGCTGTTTACCGCCTCGCTTATTTTGTCGAGTTCCGTTGCGGCGGCGCTTAACGTTTCGAGCGCCTCATCCTTTTCGGCGGGGTTATACATAATAACATAATTGTCGGGCATAATAAGCTGAGCCGAGTAGTCTATATTGACGCCGAGTGTTTTTGCAAGCATTTTGTCGGCGGCCGCTATGGATGCTCCGCAGGTAATAACCGAAAAAACGTAGACACCGAGGTTTAACTGTGTGACGGAGTCGGAGGCAAAACGTCTGACTATTTCGGGCAGACCTGAGTAATAGACGGGGAACACAAAACCGGTAACATCCCTCTTACCGTTTGCCGGGAATTTTCCGTTGACAATGTCCGTTATGTTGTAGGCAATGTCACCTGTCTGCGCGGCAATTTTAGCGGCGGCATAGTGTGAATTGCCCGTCCCCGAAAAATAAAAAATCATTCTTCGCACCTCCGTTCAAATTATTATATCATAAGCGAAAAAAACAGTCAATAATTCGCGAATCCTCTGAAAATAGAGCGTTTTGAGCCCTTTTTCTACTCCCCGTAGAGTCAAAAACGGCAGATTGAACTATCCGTAGGGTGACAAATTCCGCTTTTTTCGATATAATCTGCACAGAGAAAACGAGTCGGCTGAGTGACCGACAAAGGAGGAATTAAAATGAAATACACAAACGCTTACCCGAAATACCAGTTCAGAAGAATAACCGACATCACCGTGGAAGACCTGCAGAAGATGGGTGCAAAGGCGGTGGCGGTTGACCTCGACAACACAACCGTAATTGATTCGTCATACAAGCTCCCCGAAGAAACACGCAAATGGATTGACACCGTGAGAAGCGCAGGCATACAGGTAATCATCATTTCAAATACAATTTTTACACGCGCCTGGTATCTCGGCAAAAAGATGGGTGATATTCCGTTTATTGCACCTGCGCACAAACCGCATACAAAAGCCATCCGCAAGGCGGCAAAAATGCTCGGCGTGGAGCTTGAAAACCTTGCAATGATAGGCGACCAGCTTTTCACCGACGTCATCTCCGCAAACAAGGCGGGCGCAATCTCAATAAGAGTCGAACCCATGAAAAAAGAAAAGCTCTTCGCCGGGCACTTCAAAAAAGTCAGAGCCCGCGAAAGAGAATATATGAAGCAGTATCATAATGAGAAGAACAAAGAAAAATGCACTGCTTAAAACCTTATCTCCCTGCAAAGCGCGGATTCCTCAAACCCGTATTCGCACAACAACAAGCCAAAAGACTGCCCCAGCAGTCTTTTTTTCATATATTGTTCATTAATAATTGACTTAATTATAAAAAAATATTAAAATAAATATATTAATCATAAAATCGGGGGGATATGCTATGAAAAGGCTGTTTGCGATTGTTATGTGCGCTGTTCTGCTGTTCGGTCTTGCCTCGTGCAGGGTGAAGATGACGGACGGCTCTTTCGACGTTTCCGTTCTTACCGAAAAGACCGCACCCGAAATAACAATATCCTGCCATGCCGATAACACAGGCGTCGCTTTTGCCTATTTCAAAGAAAAACTCGCAGACGATTACACAGTCAGTTTCGCAGGTGCTTCAACAAATACTGCATCCCTCTTAAAAGCGGAAAAAACTACCGTCGCCGTATGCTCTCTCACTCAGGCGGCGGAATTATACAACTCCACAGGCGCAGATGCGCAGATTCTCTGCGTCAACACGGTAAACGGCGTTTTCGTTCTTTCCAAAAACAGAATAAGGGCGGGCAAAGACCTTGTCGATGAAAATATCTACCTCGCAGGCGAGGGCAGTCAGATTGATTATATGCTCGCAGCCGTCCTTGAAAAGAACAGTCTTGAAGCCGGCGAAGATGTTCAGGTAACCTATCTTAAAGATGAGGTTGAGGTTATGTCCGCCGCTCTCGACGGCACGGCGCAGACCGTTATTTTGACCGAGCCATACGCTTCAAAGGTTCTTGCCGCAACGGATTTCAAAAGCTCGTTTGACCTCGGCAGCGAATGGGCTTCACTCGGCGGCGAAGAGATGCAGTGCATCACCGGCTGTGTTGTCGTTTCAAGAGATTTTGTCAACAACAACCCCGACGAGGTTGAAAAACTGATTGATGACATAAGA
The DNA here is from genome assembly GCA_016288315.1 of Clostridiaceae bacterium. Classification (GTDB taxonomy): domain Bacteria; phylum Bacillota; class Clostridia; order Oscillospirales; family Acutalibacteraceae; genus CAG-177. Next base: position 30,318 of record JAEEYU010000004.1, read on the forward strand.
GCGGCCTCATCGTTTTTCAGCGGAGACAATTCAACCCGCTCTGCCGAAATGCTGGTTAAAAACAATTTCTACAATGATGCCGCCGTAGCCGAAACCGCTCTGTCGGACTGCGGAACAGTCTGCCTTACCGGCAAAGATATGAGAACGCTTGTTGACCTTAACCTCTCCGCTCTTTATACCGCTGACCCTGCAAGCACGGGCGGCAGCCTTCCCGACGACGGATTTTGCTATATTCAATAAAACGGATGAACACAATGAGAAACAAACTCCTTTCAATCTTAGCTGCTGTTGCAATTACCCTCGTTTCGTTTACACCCGCTTTTGCAATAAAGCTTGACGGCTCAAACACCTATGCAGGCAAAGAGAAAGAATACAATGGCGGCTACCACTACGAGCTCCTTAAAAATGAGGAGGAAAGCGGAAACAACGTCGCCTACGCCCAGGCGTATGTAAAAACCGAGCAGACCTTCTGCTATATTCTTTTCAGCGTCATCTGCCTGGATGTTGATGAAAACGACGAGGAACTCAAAAATAATAAAACGGCGGGCGTAATAATCACGGCCGGCGGCGAGAATTTAAGAGCTGACCTCACGGGCAAAGATTACGGCGGCTATGATAAGAACAAATTTGACTTTGCTTATGTGCCTAAAGTCAGAACCGGAAGCTTTACGCTTGAAGTGAGAATCAATTACAAAAACGGAATAAAAGGCGGAGAAACGGTAACCGTAAAAATAATCGACGGAAGCTCAACCCAGTCCGCCGTCCGCAGTTTTGAAATAAAAGCACAGGAAGAACTCCCGACGGCAGCCGTAATAACAACAAAACCGACAACCAAACCTACTACAGAGAAAACTACCACAGAAAGAACCACAAAACCTACAACCGAAAAAACTACAAAAGAAAAAACAACAAAACCCACAACGGAAAAAACTACAAAACCGACAACTGCAAAAACTACTAAACCGACCACAACAAAACCGCGCACAACAAAGGCAACTACAACAAAAGCAACAACGGCAAAGGCAAAAACCACCGTTCAGAAAAGAACAAACCGTGACATCTCCCAAAAGGTGGTAACAACAACGGTTGAAAACGGAAAAAACCGCGAAAATGAAACCGCAACTGTCAGAACAACAAAGGCGCAGGTCACCAAGTTCAGGGCAAAGCAGAACGTAACTACTGAGCAGACTACACGGTGGCAGGGCGAAAGAATAACCGGCACCGTTGCCGCTACGGGAATTGTATCTTACAGTTATATAACAGAATACACCACGTCATCCGCAAACGGCGGCGGTTCAAGTCACAAAAAGAAGGCGGCGGCTTTCGCAAGCGCCACGCTCGTCATAGTCGCCTGCGTAATCGGCGTTACGTCAACCAAAAAAGAGAAAACGGATAAAAATGATTAATCCGAAAGGAGTCATAATATGAAACACGGCTTATTCTCAAAAATTCTTGCAACCGCTTTGGCGCTTATACTTGTCTGTGTGCCGCTTTTCAATGCGTTCGGCGCATCTGACGGCGAGGTGGCTCAGGATTGCCCGTATATCTATATTCACGGCTTTATGGGCACGGACCTTTATGAAGACCCCGACGACCCGGATTCCGACGTTATATGGCCCCCCACGACGGATTCAATTCTTGCCGCTGTCAAAGTCGCTCTGCCTGCCCTCGGCAAGCTTGTAATCGACAAGGACTGGGACGCTTTCTCAAAAAAGGTTATGCCTTACGCCTATGCCATTTTTGAGCCCGTTATGCTTGCCCCCGACGGCACAGTCAAAGACAAATCAGGCGCAAGAATGGTTTATCCGGAACCCGAAACGGTCAAAAGCGATTCACACCTCAGCTTCAGATATGACTGGCGTATTGACCCCATTGAGGTTGCCGCACAGTTAAATGACTTTATAGATTTTGTTCTTGAAAACTCCGGCTGCGATCAGGTTATGATTGAGTGCCACTCCTTCGGCGGAATTGTTGCAAACACATACGCCACGCTTTACGGCAACTCAAAAATCAGAAGCATTGTTTATAACACCACCGCCATTTTCGGCGAGGGCTACACGGGCGAAATGCTTTCGGGCAATATCGTTCTCAACGGCGAGTCTCTTACCAATTATCTCAAAATGGTAATGGATCGCAACGACTACCGCAACCTCATAAACGGCATTTTCAAGCTCCTGTATGATTCGGGGCTCACCGATGCCGTCTGCAAGCTCGGCAACAAGATTATCGACAACCTTGCCGCCGATGCCAGCACCGAGGTTCTCGCACCGCTTTTCGGCGGCTGGCTGAGCATCTGGGCCATGGTTGAGGATGACGCCGTCGATGACGCAATGAGCTATGTCTTTGACACTCTCTATGCTGACAGCAAAATTGACCACAGCGGTCTTCTTGAAAAAATAAATGATTACAACACACGCATAAGACCTTACAAGGCAGAAACTCTCAGACAGATGAACGAGAGCGCAAACGTCTATGTTCTTTCACGCTACGGCTACTCCGGGCTTCTGCTCGTCGATTCGTGGAAAACAGTCACAGACGGCACTGTTGACTCAAAGAACTCCTCATTTGGCGCCACAATCGCGCCCTACGGCGAAACGCTTTCCGAAGAGTATCTTGCCTCTGCAGATGCAAAATACATATCTCCCGACAAAACGGTTGACGCCTCAACCTGTATGTTCCCGGACCAGACCTGGCTTATCAGACGCTTCGAGCATTCCGACGGCTGCTCCACCTGCGACGAGTTTATTATGCGCCTGCTCTGCTATGACGGTCAGGCAACGGTTGAAACATTCCCCGAATACCCGCAGTTTATGTATTACGACCTTGAAAGCGACAGCATTATGCCCGACAAACTCATTGACAAGGGCGGCGACGGCTTTTTTGACCGCCTTAAACTCATATTCGGCGATATTCTCAAAATGATAAAGAATCTTTTTCTTAAGGTAATCGGCAGATAATGGGAATGAAAGAGAGAATGCATACGGGTGAGATTTACGACCCCAATGATGAAAGCGTTATAAGCGAGCAGATACTCTGCCTTGACAAGCTTTACGATTTCAACAGCACCCGTCCTACTCAGCTCGAAAAACGCAGTGAAATGCTCAAAGAAATGTTTGCCGAAATCGGCGAAAACTGCTACATAGAGCCGCCTCTTCACTCAAACTGGGGCGGAAAGCACGTGCATTTCGGCAACAATGTCTATTGCAATTTCAACCTGACTCTTGTTGATGACACCCACATTTACGTCGGCGACAACGTGCTGTTTGCGCCCAACGTGATTGTTGCCACCGCAGGTCATCCGCTTGACGCCGACCTGCGCAGAAAGGCGTATCAATACAATATGCCGGTGCATATCGGCAATAACTGCTGGATAGGAGCCGGCGCAAAGATAATGCCGGGCGTCACCATAGGCGACAACACGGTTATCGGAGCGGGGAGCGTTGTTACAAAGGATATTCCCTCAAATGTTCTCGCTTACGGCGTGCCGTGCAGAGTTGTGCGCGAAATCGGCGAACACGACAAAGAGTATTATTTCAAAAACCTGAAAATCGATTACGATAATCTGTAATTCACAACGGACGGCAGAGCTCTCTGCCGTCCGCTTTTCTTGACACGTTATATAAAAAATGATATTATTTTATATTATCCGATAAATCGGGAGGTAATATTATGAATTCCTACACAAAAGCGGACATCCTCAGAATAGCCGACGAGCAGAACGTCAGCATTATCCGCCTGCAATTCACCGATATTTTAGGCGCAGTCAAAAATGTTGCAATAACAAGAAGCCAGCTTGAAAAGGCGCTTGACAACAAATGCATGTTTGACGGTTCGTCAATTGAGGGCTTTGTGCGCATTGAAGAATCCGATATGTATCTCTACCCCGATTACAACACCTTCACCGTTATTCCCTGGCACCTTGACAAGGGCGAGGGCAGAATAGCGAGATTAATCTGCGATGTTTACGGCTGCGACGGCAAGCCATTTGAGGGCGATCCCCGCTATGTTCTCAAAAGAGCAATAGCCGAAGCGGAAAAAATGGGCTACACCTTCAATGTCGGTTCAGAGTGTGAGTTCTTCCTCTTTGACCTTGATGAAGACGGCTCGCCCACAACAAACACAAAAGACCGCGGCGGTTATTTCGACCTCGGCTATGCCGACTCCGGCGAAGCGTGCCGCAGAGATATATGCCACAACCTTGAGGCGATGGGTTTTGAAATCGAGGCGTCTCACCACGAGTGCGCACCGGCGCAGCACGAAATCGATTTCAAATACTCCGAGGCACTCCGCGCGGCTGACGACGTTGTGACCTTCAAATATGTTGTCAAAAGCATTTCGCGCCGCCACAACCTGCACGCCACCTTTATGCCGAAACCCGTTTACGGTATTGCGGGCAGCGGTCAGCACTGCAATATGTCTCTTTTCAAAAACGGCGAAAACGCCTTTTATGACAGCAATGATGTCAACAATCTCAGCAAAGAGGCATACAGCTTCATAGCCGGCATTATGAAATATATAAAGCCGATGACTGCCGTTCTCAACCCGCTCGTAAACTCCTATAAACGCCTTGTGCCCGATTACGAGGCGCCCGTTTACATTGCCTGGTCCGCAAAAAACCGCAGCCCGTTAATCCGAGTTCCCTCCGCAAGAGGCAACAGCACAAGAATCGAGCTTCGCAGCGCGGACCCGTCCTGCAACCCCTATCTTGAAATGGCGGTCTGCCTTATGGCGGGGCTTGAGGGAATCAAGTACAACCTTGCCTGCCCGCCCTCAACAGACAGCAACATTTTCGATATGAGCGAAGATGAAATCAAAAAAGCGGGCATCGAACTGCTCCCGAATTCTCTTGAAGAGGCAACGTCCGAGTTTGAAAACAACGGGTTCATTATGAACGTTCTCGGCAGGCACGTTTATGAGAAATACCTTGAAGCCAAAAAAGAGGAGTGGCTCGCCTACAGGCGCAGAATCTCACAGTGGGAGATTGACCGTTATCTCGGCGTTTATTGATTGTTCACCATTATTTTATAATATTTTATAAAAATATAAAAAAACACTTGATATTATCAGAATAGTGTGTTAAAATTCCAAAAGTAAGATATGTATTGACAAAAGAGTGGGTCTGACCCGCTCTTTTGTTTATAAAAAGGAGGAATTTGATGGCAGGCAAAGGCAAGGGCGGCAACACCGTCGCTGCCGTATGGCAGATAGCTGAGCCGATTGCAAAGTCACTCGGGCTTGAACTCTGGGACGTCCGTTTTGTCAAAGAAGGCGTTTCGTGGTATCTGCGCATCTTCATTGACAAAGAAGGCGGTGTCGGCATAGAAGACTGCGAAAATATGAGCAGGGCAATAGACGCTCCTCTCGACGAGGCGGACCCTATCGAACAAAGCTACTGCCTCGAGGTTTCATCACCCGGCATTGAGAGGGAACTCGTCAGGGATGAGCACTTTGAAAAATACAAGGGCGAAAAGGTCATTGTCAGAATGATCCGTCCCTACGAAGGCAGACGCGATTTCAAAGGCGTTCTCGAGGATTATGACGGCAAAAACATCACAGTCCGCCTTGAAGACGGCGAAGGTCTTTGTTTTGAAAAAAAAGAAGCAAGTTTCGTAAAACTTGATGATTTTGATAACTGAGGAAAGGAACAAAACGGAAAAATGGATAACAAAGAATTTTTTGAAGCTTTAAAAATGCTCGCAAAAGAGAAGAAGCTTTCACTTGAGCTTCTCTGCGAAGGAATCGAACGCGCCATAGTAACGGCAGTCAAAAGAGATTACAACAACAAAGATATAGTTTTCTGCGACATAGATCCCGACGCAGGCACCATCCGCGTTTATGTGCGTATGAATGTTGTAAACGAGATTGACGACCCCGACACCGACCTCACGGTTGAGCAAGCAAAGCGCTACAAAAAGACGGCTCTGCCCGGCGACATTATCGAGATAGAACTCGACACAAGAGAGGTCAGCCGTATAGCCGCCGAAAAAGGCAAGCACGTTCTGCGTCAGGGCATACGCGAGGCGGAGCACGGTCAGATAAGAGAAGAATTCCAGTCGCGCAACCAGGAGATTGTTACGGTCAAGGTCTCGCGCATTGAGCCCGAAACACTCGACGCCTTCGTTGAATTCGGCAAAATCGAAGAAAGACTTCCCAGAAGCGAACAGCTTCCCAACGACAATTTCAGAGAGGGCGACCTCATCAAAGTATTTGTCGCCGATGTCAAAGACACATCCAGAAACATCCCCAGGGCTACTATTTCAAGAACTCACCCCGGTCTTGTCAGAAGACTGCTTGAGAGCGAAGTGCCTGAAATCTACGACGGCACGGTTGAAATCAAATCCGTTTCAAGAGAAGCGGGCTCAAGAAGCAAAATCGCCGTTTATTCATCCGATGAGAACGTTGACCCCGTAGGCGCCTGCATAGGTCCCAGAGGCACAAGGGTAGGCAAAATAGTTGACCTGCTCGGCGGCGAAAAGCTTGACATAGTCCGCTACAGCGACGACATAGCCGAATATGTTGCGGCTTCCCTTGCACCCGCAGATGTTATTTCGGTAACGGTTGAAGAGGGAGAAGAAGAAACGGTCTGCAGAGTGGTGGTTCCCAACAGCCAGTTATCACTTGCAATAGGCAACAAGGGTCAGAACGCCCGTCTTGCCGCAAAGCTTACCGGCTGCAAAATAGATATCAATCCCGAAACAGAGACAGACGACGTTATTGACTACGGCTTTTAATTAAAGCAAAAAGACTGATGAAAGGAGAATACCCATGCCGGCAGCAAGAAAGATTCCGATGAGAAAATGCACGGGCTGCAACGAGATGAAACCAAAAAAGGAACTCGTCAGGGTTGTCAGAAGCCCCGAGGGTGAAATATCGCTCGATCTCACAGGAAAAAAGCCCGGAAGAGGCGCCTATGTCTGCAGAGATGAAGAATGCCTCAAAAAAGCACGCAAGGCAAAAAGATTTGAAAAGGCATTTTCGTGCGCAATACCGGATGAGGTGTTCGACCGCATGGAGGTGGAGATGAAAAATGGCGGATAACACCGCAATGCTCTCTCTGCTGGGTCTGTGCAAAAGGGCAAACAAACTGAGCTGCGGCCACGATGCCGCAACAGGAGCAATACGCTCGGGGCAGGCAAAGCTCTGCATACTGAGCAGCGATTCATCACAGCGCCTCAGAGAAGAAATGCAGCGTGAAATCACGATGAAAAAATCTGATATTCCGCTTGTTGTCTCAGACAGCACAATGGATGAAATCGGTCACGCCACATCCCTGCGCTCAGCGGTGCTCACAGTCAATGACAGCGGATTTGCAAAATCGGTAAGCAAGTTGATAAAAACAGAAAGACGGGAGGAAAACGAATGTTAGTTAAATATAAAGTCTCCGAAGTTGCAAAAGATTTCGGTCTGAAAAGCAAAGATATAATCGACCTTCTCGCCAAATACTTTGAAGGCGAAAAAAAGCATTCATCCGCTCTTGAAGAGGATGAACTCGACATAATTTTTGAAACATTTACGCTTGCAAAGCAGGTGGATGAAGAGGGTCTCAAGGCGTATTTCGATATGGCTTCAGAGAAAAAGCCGGAAGAAAAGAAGCAGGAGAAGGCAGAAGAGAAAACAGAAGCCCCTGCAGAAGAAAAGGCGCCCGAAAAGAAGCAGGAAGAAAAGAAAGAAGAAAAACCTGCAAAACAGGAAAAGCCCGCAGAGGCAAAAGCTCCGGAGAAAAAAGAGGAGCAGAAAGCACCTGCAAAGCCGCCTAAGAAGAATGAGGTCGGCAAGTTCCGTATGCCCGAAAAGAAGCAGGAGCCCGTTCCCGAAAAGAAAAAGGAGAACAAGCCCACGCAGGCAAGAACAAAGGGCGAAATGCGCACTATTGACACCAGAGCGAGCAATGTTGACCTTGAAAAATACAACGAAAAGTATGAGAACATTGCCCCCGGCACATCAATGCGCAGAAACGAGAACCAGACAAACAAGCAGAAAATCAAACAGAAGTCACAGCAATACCGCAAGCAGGGTATGCGTTCTTCCAAACATGAAACTGAGGCGGAGCGTCTCAAGAGAATTGCCGAAGAACGCGCAAAGAAGCCCCAGCTTCAGCTTAAACTTCCCGAAGAAATCAGCGTAGGCGACCTTGCCGCCATGATGAAAAGAACGGCTGCCGAGGTCATCAAAAAGCTGTTCTCACTCGGCGTTATGGCAACGGTCAACCAGACCCTTGACTATGACACGGCTGCAATAGTTGCCGAAGAGCTCGGTGCAAAGGTTGAAAAAGAGGTTGTCATCACCATTGAAGACAGAATCATTGACGACAGCGAAGACGCCGAGACCGACCTTGTTCCCAGAGATCCGGTAGTTGTTGTTATGGGTCACGTTGACCACGGCAAAACCTCAATACTTGACGCAGTGCGCAACACCGCCGTTACCGCAACGGAGGCGGGCGGCATCACCCAGCACATAGGCGCTTACAGAGTCGACCTCAACGGTCAGAAGATTACCTTCCTCGACACTCCAGGCCACGCGGCGTTCACATCAATGCGCGCAAGAGGCGCCATGGCAACGGATATAGCAATTCTTGTTGTTGCAGCCGACGACGGTATTATGCCCCAGACAATTGAAGCAATCAACCACGCAAAGGCGGCAGACTGCCCCATAGTTGTTGCAATCAATAAGATGGATAAACCCTCCGCACAGCCCGACAGAGTTCTTCAGCAGCTCACCGAATATGAGCTTGTTCCCGAAGAATGGGGCGGCGACACAATCTGCGTTCCCGTATCGGCGCTCACACACCAGGGCATTGACAAGCTTCTTGAATCCGTTCTTCTTGTAGCGGAGATGAAGGAACTCAAGGCAAACCCGAACAGAGCCGCAAAGGGCGTTGTCATTGAAGCGCGCCTTGACAAGGGCAGGGGCGCAGTTGCAACCCTCCTTGTTCAGAACGGCACATTAAAACCCGGTGACATAGTTGTTGCGGGCACAGCCGTTGGTAAAGTCCGTGTTATGCTTGATGACAAGGGCCGCAAGGTTAAATCGGCAGGTCCCTCCGTTCCCGTTGAGATAACAGGTCTTGCGGAGGTTCCTCAGGCAGGCGACATCTTCAACGCCGTCAACGACGAGCGTCTTGCAAGAGAGCTTGTTGAACAGAGAAAAACAAAAGAAAAAGAAGAACAGTTCAAACAGTATGAAAAGGTCACCCTCGACAACCTGTTTGACTCGCTCAAATCAGGCGAGCTCAAAGAGCTCAACATCGTTCTCAAAGCCGATGTTCAGGGTTCCGTCGAAGCCGTCAGACAGAGTCTTGTCAAGCTTTCAAACGATGAGGTAGTCGTCAAGGTCATCCACTCGGGCGTAGGCGCCATCAACGAAAGCGACATTATGCTTGCAAACGCCTCCAACGCCATTGTGGTCGGCTTTAACGTCCGTCCCAATCCTGTTGCCTCCGAGAATGCGGAGCGCGACGGAGTAGATATACGCACTTACAGAATAATCTACGACGCAATCGAAGAGATTGAGTCCGCAATCAAGGGCATGCTTGCTCCCAAGTTCAGGGATGTTGACATTGCCAGAATTGAAGTGCGCCAGGTTGTCAGAATTTCATCCGTCGGCAATATCGCCGGCTGCTACGTGCTCTCGGGCAAGGTCAACAGGAACGCAAAAATCCGCGTTGTCCGTGACGGCATAGTCATTACCGAGGCGGCAATAGCATCACTCAGAAGATTCAAAGACGACGTCAAGGAGGTTGCCTCCGGCTTTGAATGCGGTATCGGTCTTGAAAAATTCAACGATATCAAAGAGGGCGACATCTTTGAAGCGTTCATTACCGAAGAATACAGGGATTAATTATGGCAAGCTACAAAACAGACAGAGTATCTGAAGATATCAAACGCGAAATAGTCGCAATAATACGCGAACTCAAAGACCCCCGTGTTGCAGATAAAATGCTCACCGTGGTCCGGGTTGACGTTTCGGGCGACGCCTCTTTCGCAAAGGTATATGTCAGTGCGCTTGAAGGGATTGAAACGGCAAAAACCGCCGTCAAAGGTCTTGTCAGCGCAACGGGATATATCCGCAGGGAAGTCGGTCAGCGCCTTCACCTGAGAAAAACCCCGGAGCTCCGCTTTATAGCGGATGACTCCATTGAAAAGGGTATGGAGATTCTTAAAAAACTCGATACCTTCGCCACCGAAAAAGACGGAGAGAACACAGATGATAATTGAAATTGAAAACTGTGCGGATTCCCTGCTTGAAGCGCAGAGCATATTGTTTTTGTGCCACGCCCATCCGGACGGCGACACCCTGGGCTCGGCTACCGCTCTGGCACACGCGCTCAAAGGGCTGGACAAAACCGTGGCGGTTATGTGCGATGACAAAATCCCGCAGAGGTTTGATTTTATGTTTGTCGGCATAAAGCAGGTTGTTGACTTTGAACCGGGTCTTATTGTTGCCGTTGATGTTGCAGACACATCGCTTCTCGGCAGAAACGCCCAGCTTAAATATTCCGAAAAAATCGACCTTTGCATTGACCATCACGCTTCAAACAAGCTCTATGCAAGCGCAGTCTGGCTTGAGCCGGATTCCGCATCTGCGGCGGAAATGGTTTATAACCTGATAAAAAAGATGGAGCTCCCCATTTCAAAACAGACGGCTTCCTGCCTTTTTACAGGCGTTTCAACCGATACGGGCTGCTTCCGTTTTTCAAACACAACGCCGCGCACTCACCGTATTGCCGCCGATTTGATTGAACTCGGCGCAGATTCGGAGTCAATTATTCAGACATTTTTTGAAACAAAAAGCAGAGCATACGCCTCTCTTGAGAGAATGGCGCTTGATGAAATGCAGTTCTACCTCGGCGGCAGGTGCGCCATTATGCCGCTTACAAGGGCAATGTTCGGCAAAAGCGGAGCGGATGACAGCGACACCGACCGCCTTGCAAACCTGCCCCGTCAGGTTGAGGGCGTGCTTGTGGGCGTGACTCTCAAGGAGCAGAGCGACGGCGCCTTCAAAGCGTCCCTTCGCACTCACGGCGACGTTGATGCCTCCGCCATCTGCGCAAGACTTGGCGGCGGCGGTCATAAAGGAGCGGCGGGCGTTACGCTCAACGTTTCAATGGCGCAGTGCATTTCACGCCTTGTTGAAGAAATTGAAAAAGAAATAGGAGAATAACCGATGAAAAAAACAACAGCAAGAATCTCCGCGTTTATTCTTGCATTAATAATGATGTTTACCGCCGCCACCGTTTCGTTTTCGGCGGCACAGGCAAACTTCTCTCCCGATGCATATTCAACAATAGTCACCGCATCGGATTTTCAGAGCAACGATGAGTCTGCCTACAACAGATTTGCAACTGTTCTTGACCTTATGAAAAAAGACGGTATGCCCACGCCCCACTCCGTTCTTGTGGGCGGCGATTACACCAAGCTTCTTTTTGATATTGCCGCACCGGGCGTTGTGCTTATCAAAAACCGTTATCTGAGCGTATATCCCGATGCAAATACAAACAGCGTGGTCTGCATTCAGGGCAATCATGACAATCCCTCGCCCGCCTTCGCAAAAACAGGGCTTTATGATATGGGCACATATTCGCTTTACTGCATAAATGAGGACGCATTCCCCTGGAAGCAGTATCTCAGAAGCGAAAGCACGGTCAAAAACACTGCTTCCGATATTGAAGCAAGCTTAAACAAGCTCATAAAAAACGGCGACACAAGACCTGTTTTTATTATTTCTCACGTTCCGCTTCACCACACAACAAGAGCGGGCGGCGGAGACAACCTTTATGCAACATACATTTTTGATGTTCTCAACAATGCCGCAAAAAATCTGGATATAATCTTCCTTTTCGGGCACAACCACTCGTCATCCTATGATGATTACATCGGCGGAGCGGTCAATTTCCTCAGAGCGGGCGACACTATCCGCATTCCCGACCCCGAAAAGAGAAGCGAAGATACATATTTCGAAAAAACGCTCAACTTCACCTACACAAACTGCGGTTATGTCGGCTATTCGGGTAATTCGAATACCGCCACATCAACCGACAAGCTGACTGCCATGGCCGTTGAGCTTTGCGAAGATAAAATCAATTTTGTGCGCTACAGTGAAGACGGCCTTTTCTCATCCGAGAGCATTACAAGAATAAATGAAGCAGGTGACAATTCCGACACAGGCGTTAAATTTGAAGAGCCCGTTGTCAAAGACACCGCTAAGTGGAAAAGAAGCGAAAGGTTCTGGACGCTTATCCTTAACCTGATTTCAAAGCTCGGTTTTATCGATTTTTAAAAAAATAACGGGATTGCAATTTATTATTGCAATCCCGTTGCTCTTTTTTGTTTATACGTCGTATTTGTTGAAAAAATCAAGGTCGTTCATATAGGCGCAAGAAACTGTTTTCAGGTATTCGACATAGGTGAAATATGCGTAGTATGTTTTACCGTCAATAACCTTCTTCGCCTCAATGGTGCAGTAATTGCCCTGCTCGTTTGAGCCCTCTGTTTCGGTCAGCGCAAAGCCCGCGTCGGCAAGGGCGCTTACATACCCGTCAAACACAGAAAACTCAACGCCCGCAAAAAGCGAGTCGCCGTTGCAGTCACAGCGCCATTTGTATGAGTCAATGGTGCCGATGTTGCCGAGCTCCTGCGCAAGTTCTCCGCCTTTAAGTTCTTTGCCGTCATTGTTAAAAACCGAAAACCTCGCCGTTCCGATATTAGGAGCATCAAAAACGGGGAAGTATTTTTCCACATCTGCGGGGAATTCGAAATAGTCTTCATAAATGTCGAGCGAGATTGTGAACTGCTGAGTGTCGGCGTCAAATTCACTCTCGGTTATTTTGCATATATATTTCCCGTTGCTCCAGTAGCCCTGAATGCTGCTTGTGCCCTGTTCCCCGTCTTCACCGTCATCAGTGTAAACGGCAGAGCCGCCCGACCATCCTCTGCCGCGAAAGATTGTGCCGAGCACATCGAAGGGGTAGGAGGCGCCGACAAGACGCAGGCGGTAAAAATCAACCGGATAGCCGTAGGTTTCTTCATCGGCAAAGTATTTTGCCTGTGATTTGCAGGTGATGCCTTCGGGCAGAAGATCAGGGAATCCGTCGGGCAGCATCTCCGGCAAAAAGCCGTCCGCCTTGATTTTATCTCTTAACTGCACCGTTGTAACCTGCTGCGTTGCCGTTTCTTTCGCCGTGACCTCTTCATCCTTTTTTGTGCAGGAGGCAAAAAGAAACACCGTCGCAACACTCATAACAAGGCAGAGCATTTTTCTGAAAAAGCGTTTACAGTTCATAAAGCATCTCCGTTATGTTTATGCTTCTATTTTAACTGCCGGCGGCGTGATTGTCAATTACCGCCTTTGTTGACAAAATAGTATATAAAAGGTAAAATATCAGTATTGAATTTATATAGAACAGTGAGATGATTCCTATTTTTAAAACAGTATATCTTCCCATAGGGGTAGGCACCTTCCACCTTGAAACAGCTCAGGCAGAATTTGAAAAATCAGTTGCTTTGCTTAAAAGTATTGATGCCGGTGTCACCGTTCCCGATGAGATGCTTCTAAGCATTGACAAGTTAAATGCCTTTACAGAAGGACTCGATGCCGACCTTGCCGTCGTGCAGAATATCACCTTTGCAAACTCCGCTTATATCAGCGAGATTCTTCGCAGATTTGACTGCCCCGTAGTGCTCTGGACTCTGCGTGAGCCGAAGGCGGACGGCACAAGACTGCGTCTGAATTCGCTCACGGGTGCTTTCTCTGCGGCAAACACTCTCAAAGCGTTCCAAAGACCGTTCGAGTATATTCTCGGCTCGCCTGAGGATGAAAAAACAAAAGAGGTCATTTCGTCCGCAATCCGCGCCGCAAAGGTTAAAAAAGCAATGCGTTCTCTCAACCTTCTTCAGGTGGGTCACACGCCTCAGGGCTTCGGCTTCGGCAGGGCGCTTGACTCAGAAATGCTTAAGGTTTTCGGCGTCAATACAGTCTCAATCGAGGCAAGGGAGCTCATTGAAAAGGCAAAAACTTTTACGGATGACGATATTGCCCCTTACCTTGAAGATGCAAAAAAACGCATCTGCGGTCTTGATAAGATTGACAGCAGAAATGTTGCCGATTTTGCAAAGCTCTACAAGGCGTATGACGAGTATGTCAGGGCAAACAACATAGGCGCTCTCGCATCAAGATGCTGGCCGGATTTCTTCACATCATTCGGCACTCCCGTATGCTCCGTGCTCGGTATTCTCAACGATCTTGGTGTTGCAAGTGCCTGCGAAGCGGATTCATACGGCGCCCTTTCAATGTTTATCTGCTCATATCTTACCGGCAGCAGCGCATTTTTCGGCGACCCGGTCGCAGTTGATGAAGATGAGAACACAGTCACATTCTGGCACTGCGGTATGGCTCCCTGCTCGCTTGCAAGGGATGACACGGGCGCCTGCGCAGGCGTTCACTGCAACCGCAAAATAGGTCCCACGCTTGAATTCGGTTGCAAGGCGCAAAGTGAAGTTACCGTCTTCCGCGTGGGCAGAAAGCCCGACGGCTCATTCCGCTTCTTTATAGCAGACGGCAGCGCTCCCGACAAGGGCAAACAGTATTACGGCACAACTCTTGTTGTCAGAACAGAAAACTGTGCGTCAGACATAATCAATAATGCGGTAAGAGACGGCTGGGAGCCGCATTTTGCCGTTGCCATGGGCAATATTTCAAAACCGCTTGAGATTCTGGCTGATATGCTCGGTATTGAGGTGTGCAGATTCTGATGCTCAGGCACATCGTTTTTGAAGTTGTTGTTCTGCTTACAAACATAATGCAGTGCATTACAGGCTTTGCCGGCACGGTGCTTGCAATGCCGTTCTCCGTTATGCTCGAGGGCTATGATGTCGCAAGACCGGTGTTAAACGTTCTCGGTGTTGCCGCCTCGCTCTTTATTGTCATTAAGGAATATAAGCATATCAACATAAAGGAATTCCGCAAAATGGCGGGCGTTATGCTGCTCGGCATAATCGGCGGACTTTACCTCAAAGGGCTTGTTTCGGGCAGTCCGGCAGTTATTTACAAGGTGCTCGGCTCAATAGTGGTTGTTTTTTCAATAATCAGCGCCGTTCGCTTTTTCAGAAAAAAAGACGGCTCCGCTATACCCGGCTGGCTCGCCTTCATTCTGCTGATTGTTTCGGGCATAGTTCACGGTCTTTTTGTCTGCGGCGGTCCCGTGCTTGTAACCTACGCCTCAACAAAGCTTAAAGACAATTCCGAGTTCCGCTCAACCGTTTCCGCCGTATGGCTTGTGCTCAACACCGTTATTTTCGCCCAGGACATCTGGAGCGGAACCTTCGTTAAATCAACGGTTTATCTGACTCTCGTCAGCCTTGCCGTGCTCGCTTTGTCGCTTCTGATCGGCAACCTGATATTCAAAAAGATGAGCCGCAACGTTTTTCTCGTGCTCACCTATATTTTAATGTTTATCAGCGGAATTTCTCTGCTTGTAAAATAAAAAACCGGAGGAAAATATGGAAGAAAAATCACTCACTCACGGCATAAAATTCAAAGACAAGGTCGGCTACGCTCTCGGCGACGCCGCAGGTCTTCTTACCTTTTCACTTATCGGCGCTTTTCAGAATAAGTTTTACACAGACGCTCTCGGCATAAGCCCGGCAAAAATAGTTATTCTGATTCTTGTGGCGAGAATTTGGGACGCAATAAACGACCCGCTCTGGGGCGCGTTTATCCGCAGCCGCAAGCCGAGCCCGAAAGGTCAGTTCAGACCGTGGATACTGGGCTTCTCAATTCCTCTTGCTGTTTCGGCTGCGTTTATGTTCCTCAAAATACCGGGGCTCAGCGAGGCAAAATACCTTGTTTACGCCTATATCACTTACATTATGTATGGTATGATGTATACCGCCGTAAACATCCCTTACGGCTCACTTGCTTCCGTTGTTACCGATGACGAGCTTGAACGCTCATCGCTCTCAATGTGGCGCTCCATAGGCGCAGGCGTCGGCGGTCTGCCCGGCACAATTATACTGCCGATGATTGTTTACACCGTAACGGGCAAATATGCAAACGGCACCGATATCAAAGCCCTTGATGAAACAAAGCTTTTCTGGTGCGTGCTTATTCTTTCGGTAATCTCCGTTTTCGTTTATTTCGTTCACTACAAGCTTACAAAAGAGCGTATTGCTCCCCAGAAGCACGAGAAGGGCGCAAACAGCGGCGCAATCGTTACAATCAAGGAGCTGCTTAAAAACAGGTCGTTTGTCACGCTTTCGCTCGCTTCAATGCTCCTCATTGCCTTCCAGTTCTATTATCAGTCAACTTACACCTATCTTTTCACCGACTACTACGGCAAGCCCGGTCTTTATGCATTTGTAACCATCTGCACCTACGGTCCCATGGCAATATTCATCCCGCTTATGAACAAGCTTATAAGAAAGTTCGGCAAAAAAGAACTCTGCGCTGCAGGTATGCTCTTTGCCGCGGCGGTAAATGTCGGGCTCTTCCTTCTGCGCGGCTCGGCTCTTGCGATGAATCCGATGGTTTTCCTCGGCTTCACGTTCTTCTCCGGTCTCGGTCAGACTTTCCTTGTGCTTGAAGTATGGGCGCTTGTTATGGATACAATCGACTATTACGAGGTCAGAACGGGCAAACGCGAAGAGGGCATGATTTATGCCGTATTCTCATTTACAAGAAAACTCGGTCAGACTCTTGCAGGCGTAGGTCTCAACGCTCTGCTCGCCTATATCGGCTATGACGGAGAGCTCTCAAAACAGGGCATCGGTTTAAGCGAAACAGTCCTTGCAAAGCTCTATGATATTTCAACCTTCGTCCCCGCAATTATGCTTGCGCTTATGGGTGTGATTCTTCTTGTCGGCTATGACCTTTCAAAGAAAAAGCTTCAGACCGTTCACACCGACCTTGCCGCAATAAGAGAAGCGGAAGCTTCACAGGCGGAATAAAAAAGCACAGATTAAACAAACAATTAAAAACTTATGTAAAACCAAACTCAGCCCCTCTTTTGAAGAGGAGCTGAGTTTTTGCATGTTATTTATTGAGTTATGCCGCCTGCGTGGGCTTCCGGCGGCGTTTCAACAGGCGCGTAGGGGTCCGGAGAAGAGGAAACCGGCTCGTTATTCTCAATTATCGGCGTCGTAACGTCCAATTCGGGGCCATTGTCGGTTTTTTTTTGTGTAACGGAAGGCAACTCCCATCTGAAAGTCCATCTTTCCCTCGTGGTCTCTTCGCCGTATCCGTAATTGTAACCGTAGTTGTAATAATTGCTGTTGTAGTATTGACCGTCATCATAGTCATTGTAGTTTTTGCCGTAAACGGTGGTGCTCGCTTCCGAGAGCATATCGAGGGCGGATTTGTGCGTCGCCTCGTCTATTTCGATATTCGTTGTGCCGTAAATAGATTTCTGAAGTCTCTGCGCGGCAACCGGGTAATCAACTATCCATACAAAGAGGTTGTTGTAGGACCAGGTGTTCATCGTAACGCCCTCGCGCAAATCCTCTTCGGGTTCTGTCTGCGATGTCAGGGCAAAATCCATCCATCCCCGTGAGAGCGCCTGTGTTGCAAGCGTGATTATTTCGAGCTTTGAATAATCGGTTGAAACAAGCGGCAGAATCTTGTCGCACAGCGGAGTGATTTCAGACACCGAGAGCGATTTTGCCTTGCTTATGAGCGCCCGGATAACAAGCTTCTGACGGTCCGTTCTCTCAACCTCGCCGTCAAGGTGGCGGATTCTTGAAAAGATGAGTGCGTGTGCGCCGTCAAGATGAACCGAGGAACCGCTTTTGAAATCATCAAAATGCGTCGTGTCGTTCATAAACTTTGCTTCTTTTTCGGTTATGGGAACATCCACGCCGCCCACTGCGTTGATTGCCTTTGTGAAGGCGGAGAAGTTTATTGTAACGTAGTGGTCTATTTCAACCTTGTAGTTGTTTTCGAGCGTTTCAATAAGCGCCTTTGTGCCGCCCCAGGAGTAGGCATGATTTGTTTTGTCATAGCGCTCGCTGCCGTTTATATCCATATATGAGTAGGAATCGCGCAAAAAAGAGGTCAGAAAAATCTGCTTTGTTTTCTTGTTGAGCGAAATTAGCATCATACTGTCGGAGCGGTGCGATTCATCGTCATTGTCTTCGCCGATAAGCAGAACATTTATAACGTTGCGGCTGTGCATCTTTTCGCCGCCGTTGAGTGCCCAGCCTTTGAGCAGCTCTTTTAAGCTCTCTGCGTCGGTAACGTCAAACATCGAGCGGTAGTTCAGATCCTCTTCAACAACATCGTCAAATGTTGCGTCTGCGTTTCCGCCGTAGCCGTCGCCGTAGTTTATGCTGTCAAGCACGCGGTTTGCATAGATAATTGCGGTTATGAAGAACAGCACAACAAAGCACGAGACGATTGCAACGGCTGCCTTGAGGTTGCGCTTGTGATCCTTCATAAAGAAGGGAACAAAAACCGTGCGGAACCATTTTTTTATGCTCATCGGCTTCTTTTTATTCTTTTTTATGTCAGATGAATTGTTGTTATTCACGGTTTACCTCTTGTATTTAAAAACATAAAGAACACAATATGTAGTTATTATACAACATTAAAACAAAAAAATAAACCCTTATTTATTAATGTTTAAAATATTTTTAAAAATTTTTATAATTAAGGCAAAAAAGAACCTGCAGATTTTTCACTGCAGGTTCCGGTTTTTATTTGATTACTTCTATTTTGCCGTAGAGTGAAGCGGATGAATCGGAGAGAGGAGGTCTGTTGTTTGCTTCGGGCTCATATTTGGGAGCTCTCTCTCTGCGGCCGCGGAAGTTGTCGTTCCTGCCGCCGCGACGGTTTTTGCCGTTGTATCCGCCGCCGTTTGTGGGCTTGAAGCCCTCTTCAAGGGTGATAACAACCTTGCGGTTGTCGTCGCTGCCTACCGAGTGCGATGAAACGCCTTCGATTTCCTGAACGGTTGTGTGAATAATTCTGCGCTCATAGGGGTTCATCGGGTCAAGCACAACGTTTCTGCCGTATTTTTTAACTCTTGCGGCGTTCTTGCGTGCAAGTGCGCGCAATGTGTTCTCTCTTTTTTCACGGTAGTCGCCGATGTTGAGCGATACTCTGGTGTAACCCTCGGTGCCCTTGTTGACAACAAGGCGGGTGAGATACTGAATAGCGTCGAGCGTTTCGCCTCTGCGGCCGATTACCGAGCCGTAATCATCACCGCATTCAAGGGTAACCCTGAGCTCGTCGTCCACCTCTTCAAATGTAACAGCCGGCTCTTCAATGCCGAGACTTTTAAGGATTGTTACAAGGTAATCCTCAACATTTGAAAAAGGAGATTCATCATACCAGGCTTTTGCTGTATATTTTGCAGGTGAACCGCCGAAAAGACCGAGCACCTTCTTTTTTTCTTCTTCAACACCGATTATTTCGGTCTGCACGTCTGCGTTTTCAGGGGCGCCGAGCGCCTGCTTTGCCGCTTCTACAGCTTCCTGTGCCGAGGCGGCGCTTGCCGTAACTTCTTTAATCAAAATGTCACCACCTAAATATTGACGCGGTATTATGCGTCCTTGTTTTTGATTTCACTCAGCCGCTTTATGTAGTTTTCTTTTGAGCGGCGCGTAACTGTTTCGTCAATCATATCTTTTGCTATAAGCTTTGAGGGGCTGAAGATTATGCCTGTGATTATCATTGTAATAAATGAGAACACGTTGGAAGCAATCCAGTAAAGGCCGATACCGGCGGGGAACTGGAAAGTAAGGTAAAGGGAGAATAAAGGCATAAACAGCATCATGCAGCCCATTGACGCAAAGTTAGTCGAGGGATTCTGCTTTTTTGACCTCGCCATTGAATAGATGCTCGAAGCCATTGCGCTTACAAATGAGAGCGCGGGGATAATCCAGAGAATGTCGAATTTGTGCATATCGGGTATTGAACCGAGCGATATTCCGCAAAAAGTAAAATTGAAGTTTGCGATTTTCTGGTAAACAGCGTCGCTTACACCCGCAACGCCTTTTAACTCGTTGATGTGCTCAATTACGTAAAGCTCAAGGAAGCGGATTCTCGAACCCGAATCGCCCATAAGAACCTTCGCCTGCTCCGAAAGGGCGGCGATTGCGTCGGAGTTGATAAGCAGGGCGTATTTGAGCGGGTGGTAAATAACACCGATAAGACCGTAGATGATGGGGAGCTGAATAATAAGGGGAAGGCAGCCCATATTCATCGGATTTACGCCTTCACGGCGGTAGAGGGCCTGCGTTTCTTCCTGTATTTTCTGCTGGTCGCCCTTGTATTTTTCGCTTATTCTGCGGATTTTGGGCTGTATTCTCTGGGTTTTCACAGTGCTTTTCTGCTGTGAAATGGTAGTGGGAATCATAAGCAGACGCGCAAAAAGAGTGAAAAGAATCAGGGATAAACCGTAGTTCTGGTGCGCAATAAAATCATAGATAAAGCGCAGAACATAGCCGAACGGGTAGCCCAATACGGCATACATAGTGTCAAAAAATGATGTCATTCCTTATCCTCCGGTTGGGGTTTTTCTTTCTTTTCGCGTTTTGCTTTCGGGGGAGGAACGGGGTCGTAACCTCCCGGAAAGAGGATGTTGCATCTCAGAATTCTGCGTGTGGCAAGCAGACTGCCCTTTGCCGCCCCGTGAAGCTGTATCGCCTCAAGCGCATACTGCGAGCAGGTGGGGTAATAGCGGCACATGGGCGGAGTGTGCGGTGAAATATGCTTTCTGTAAAATTCAATGATTTTAATAAGAAACTTTTTCATATAAATCACGCGATGACTCCGAGCTCCTTAAGCTGCCTGCGCATAACCGGCTCAATGTCGGTGCTTTTGAGGTTCTTTGTTCTGAACCTCGCAACAAAAACAATGTCCCAAGCTCCGGAGCACTCGCCGGCAAGGGACGAATACGCCGCGCGTATGATTCTGCGGCAGCGGTTGCGCTCAACGGCACATCCCGTTTTTTTGCTGACGGTAATGCCGTATCGGCAAACACCGGCGCGGTTTTTCACGGCATAGGTGATCAACGCCGGGTCGCTCCTGCTTTTTCCGCGGTTGTATGCGTGGCGGAATTCAATATTCTGATTTAAGGTTATCAGTTCAGCCAATGCAATCAGCCTCTGCTCTCGTCAATCAGTAGGAGAGCTGCTTTCTGCCCTTTGCTCTGCGGCGGGCAAGAACCTTGCGGCCGTTTCTGTCAGCCATTCTTTTGCGGAAGCCGTGTTCCATCTTGCGATGACGCTTCTTGGGCTGGTAAGTTCTTTTCATAACTCAAACCTCCGTTTCATAATAAATCACAACAACCAAAAAAGTTGTAGTTAACGATTTTTGCCGTAAGTCTCGGCGATTTAGTATTATATAACAAGGGGTCGCCTTCTGTCAATATTTTTATTTATTATTTTATATAAAGCGCAAATTTTCATCATACACACACAATTTGTGCTTTTTGAAGAATAATGAAAACGGAGTCCACAATCTGTTGTGCGAGGTAGAATTTTTTACACATTTCGTGAAAAGATTGTGTAAATATTCCAAACGGTTTAATGTTGCATTTGCAAAATGCGTGTGATAAAATCATAACTACCTTAAAATCGGGCAATATAAAGGCATCCGGCAATTTTTTTGTTTGAGATAGAGACAGTAAAAAAGGAAGAGAAGAGAGAAATGAAATCAGCAAACGAGCTGTGGGGGAGCGTTCAGGAAGAGATTAAAAACAACGTCTCCGAAACCATATACGACGTATGGCTGAGCAACCTGAACCTTGTCAGCTTCGACGGCAATTCGGTGCTCCTCGCAACAGACGAATTCCGCATCAAAATCATTGAACAGCAGTTTATCGAAAAAATAAAAAATGCCCTTAAAACCGTTACCGGGCTTGACGTTGAGGTGAAATTCACCGGGGTCGAAAACGAGCCCGAAAAGCAGACAAAGGTAACATCTTATGAAGACAACACCGATGATGAAGAAAGCACTTTCGAGACCTTCATTGTCGGTGCTTCAAACCGTTTTGCCCACGCTGCCGCCCTCGCCGTTGCCGAAAAGCCCGGCGCCTCGCAGGGCTACAATCCGCTGTTCATTTACGGCAATTCCGGTCTGGGCAAAACCCACCTTCTTCACGCAATCGGTCACAAGATTCAGCAGGAAAAACCCGAGGCAAATGTCATTTATATTACGGGCGAACAGTTTATCAATATTATTGTTGAGAATATGCGCAACAAAACAATGCAGCCCGTGCACGAAAAATTCAGAAACGCCGACGTTCTTCTAGTGGATGACGTTCAGTTCCTCTCCGGCACAGAGGCAACTCAGGTGGAATTTTTCCACACCTTTGACGCGCTTATCAACAACCGCAAGCAGATAGTTCTCACATCCGACCGTCCTCCCAAAGAGCTCAAGGCGCTTGCCGACCGTCTCAAGGGCAGGTTTGAGTGGGGTCTTCTCGCCGATATAAAAGCACCCGACCTTGAAACAAGAATGGCTATTCTCAACCGCAAGGCAAAGGTTATGGGCGTTGAGATTCCTCCCAACGTTGTAGAATTTCTCGCAGAGAATATCAAAAGCAACATCCGTCAGCTCGAGGGCGCAGTCAAAAAGCTCAAGGCGTATTCGACAATTCACGGTGTCAGCATAAACCTCGCCACCGCTCAGGGAGCTGTCAGGGATATTCTCAGCAGCTCCGTTCCCACACCCGTTACGGTTGAAAAAATCATAAACGAGGTCGCCCGCTCGTTCGGAGCTGAACCCGATGAAATCCGCTCGAAAAAGAAGGATGCCCGCACAGTCAGGATGCGCAATATCGCCATGTATATCATCCGAGACACAACAGGGCTTTCACTTGAGGATATAGGCGCGGAATTCAGCGGCAGAGACCACACAACGGTTATGCACGCCCTCGAAACGGTCAAGAAGGGGCTTGCCGTGGACTCTTCGCTTCAATCTGCAATCAACGATATCAAAAAGAATATTGAGGAATAATAAATGGGCTTTTTCAAGCATTTCAACAGAGGACTCAAAAAAACCCGCGACAGCGTAGCGGGGGCAATCGAC
>JAEEYU010000036.1 GCA_016288315.1 Clostridiaceae bacterium
CAAATCTTCCTTGTTCTGCGGCTCTTTTTTTGCGTGAAAACTGCTTCGCACCTCAAAGAGATGAAATTTGTGCATATTTGCGGGTTATGACGATGAGGAATACTTGATGTATTCCGAAGAGGAATACCTGCAAAGATGTGCAAAGGTCGCTCTTTGAGGCATTACTGTTTTACGAGTGACTGCCCTAACCGATAGATTTTTTGTTTCAAAAATTCCGTTGGGAACAATCGTGAAGCCCGTTTTTTCGATTCTTTCAAAATTATTCATTTAATGCCTCCGTCCTGATGTGAAAGTCCTTTCACATATAGCCGAAAAAGCACATTTTCTTGCCCTGTTTAAGTCAAGTTTTTGCTGAAAGAAAAAAATACTACAGAACATTTCATCCGACTGTAATCGGGACAGGACAAAAAAATATCCCCCGCTGAGAATAGCGGGGGTGTGTTGTGTTAATGTTTTTTGTTTTTATATTCGTTTTTCATTTTAGCGATTTTATGTTTTGCGGGTATTCTGTCGGTGTCTTTTACCTGACCGTCTAATTCCATAAGCTTGTTTACTCTCATATGACGGTTGTTATGGCTGTCTTTGCTTGCGGTTTCCCATGGCAATTCTCCCGGACCGTTGTATATTTCATACACCGTTCCGTTCTTGTTCAAATACAGCGCAATAAGGTATTCCGGCTTATGGCTTATAAGTATGCTGTCCTGCTGTGTTATTTTTATTTGAACTTTCTTTTTGTCAACTTCACCGTCATGTGCAACTGCTGAAGCAACATAAAGTTCAATACCATAATAATATGCAGACAAGACCTCGCCTATACTGCCGACAAGATGACCGTCAAGAGTAAAATGTCTTCCCGGAAAATCAGTTTCAAGTTCATTTACTATTCCGATTAACCTCTTAATCTTGTTTTCTATTTCCATGATTTTATCATCGGAATATATCAGTTTTTCCTGTTTCATAATCAGTCAAGGGATTTCATTGTCGGGAAGAGGAGGACGTCGCGGATGGCGGCGCTGTCGGTTAAGAGCATGCACATTCTGTCAATGCCGAAGCCGATACCGCCCGTGGGGGGCATGCCGTATTCGAGGGCGGTGAGGAAATCCTCGTCGGTTGTGTTCGCCTCTTCATCGCCCTGCGAGAGAAGAATCTCCTGCTGCCTGAAGCGTTCGCGCTGGTCGATCGGGTCGTTAAGTTCGGAGTAGGCGTTTGCCATCTCCCAGCCGTTCATAAAGAATTCAAAGCGCTCAACGTAATTCGGGTCAGAGGGCTTTTTCTTTGTGAGCGGAGAAATCTCAACGGGATGGTCGATGAGGAAGGTGGGCTGAATGAGTTTATCCTCAACAAACTCCTCAAAGAAGAGGTTGAGGATGTCGCCCTTCTGATGTCTCTCCTCATATTCGAGGTGGTGCTGTTTTGCGAGCGCTCTTGCTTCATCGAGGGTTTCAACTGTGTTCCAGTCAACGCCTGCATATTTTTTGACGGCGTCAATCATCGAAATGCGCTCGAAGGGCTTGCCTAAATCCATTTCGACGCCGTTGTATGTGATAACCGTTGTGCCGAGAACTGTCTGTGCGAGGTGGCGGTAGAGGTTCTCGGTGAGGTCCATCATACCGTTATAGTCTGTGTATGCCTGATAAAGCTCCATAAGGGTGAACTCGGGATTGTGGCGGGTATCAACGCCTTCGTTTCTGAAAACTCTGCCGATTTCATAGACTCTCTCCATACCGCCGACAATAAGGCGTTTAAGGTAAAGCTCGAGCGAAATGCGGAGTTTAACATCTTCATTGAGGGCGTTGAAATGGGTTTCGAACGGTCTTGCCGCCGCGCCGCCCGCATTGGGAACAAGCATCGGGGTTTCAACCTCGATAAAGCCCTGCGAGTCAAGATATCTTCTGATTTCGCTGATTATTTTTGAGCGCTTGCGGAAGGTGTCTTTGACCTCGGGGTTCATAATAAGGTCAACATAGCGCTGACGGTAGCGGGTGTCGGTATCCGTAAGGCCGTGGAATTTTTCGGGCAGGGGCAGAAGCGACTTTGAAAGGAGGGTGACCTCGCTTGCGTGAACGGAGATTTCGCCCGTTTTTGTTCTGAAGGCGTAACCCTTAATGCCGAAGATGTCGCCTATATCCGATTTTTTGAAGGCGGCGTATGATTCCTCGCCTATGGCATCCCTTGCAACATAGACCTGAATTGTGCCGTTCAGATCGCGGATGTTGCAGAACGACGCCTTGCCCATTACGCGTTTGAACATCATTCTGCCTGCTATTGAAACGTTTATGGGGCTTGCGTCCATTATTGCCCTGCGCTCGTTGTAATCGTCGTTTGCCGCCTGCCTTGCCGCGGCTTCATCCATACCGTCGGTGTTTACGGGTTGCCTGTCGGCGAGGAGCTCTTCCTCGTGGGCGGTGTAGAGCGCCTTTACCTCATCCGAGTGATGAGTCTGACCGTAGGTTGTGATGACGAACGGGTCGTTGCCTGCCGCCTGAAGGGCCTCAAGCTTTTCTATTCTTATCTGGCGCTGTTCGTTTTCGCTCTGCTTCTGAGCCGCTTCGTTCAGAGGAGTGTTGTTGTTTTCTGCCATAGATATTCCCTTTCATAAAAAAGCGACAGGGCCGTTAAGACCGTGCCGCCCGACTTGTTACTGTCAAAATGATTATTTGGATATTTTGATGATTCTGAAACTGATTACTTCTTCGCTGGGAAGAACAACCTGTGCAACCTCGCCTACGGCTTTGCCGAGAAGAGCGGCGCCTACGGGAGACTGGTCTGAAATGATGCCTGCATCGACATTGCTTCTGCCGAGAATTTTATATGTTACCTCTTCCTGCTCATCCTCACCGAAAACAACGACCGTTGAACCGATACGGACAACGCTTGTGTCGTTTGCTTCGTTTTCATCAATAATCTGTGCGTCGCGCAGGTCCGCCTCAAGCTTTGCGATGTTTGCCTCGAGTTTTGCCTGGTCGTTCATTGCCTCATCATATTCGGCATTCTCCGAAAGGTCGCCGAATGAGCGGGCAACTTTGATTCTTTCTGCAATTTCATCTCTGCCCTGAGTTTTGAGGCGTTCGAGTTCCTCACTTAAAGCGTTGAAACCTTCTTTTGTGTATTTTGCCATTACAGTAAATCTCCTTTTAGCGGATATTTCCGCATTATTATGCGTATTATAAACAAAATACCTTTATATGTCAAGAGTAAATACAGGTTGAAATACAGTGCAAAATATGATATCATAGTTAATTGGAGAAAAATGAAAAGTGAGGTTCTTCAATATGAAAAAAGCAGGTTCCGTTCTTATTGTTCTTTGCTTGTTCGTTTCGCTTTTTACGGGGTGCTCGTTCTCACCCCTTGACTATATAAAAGAGAAGGGCGTCGAGGTCAACCCCGCCGCCGTAATCGACAAAACACAATACACCTGGCCGCAGGCATACGGCGAGGTTCTCAACGTTTATCTGAGCAGATGCGGCGTTTTCAACGAGGCAAAAGACAAGGACGGAGAAGTTGTTTCACGCTCCGGTGTGTTCTTCGCAGGTCTGTTTGACTGGAACGCCGACGGAACTCCCGAATTCTATGTCGGCTGCTCCGACAAAGATTCCGACTCGCTGAGCGCGCAGATATTTGAAGTGTATTCATACATAAACGGCAAGGCGTCACCCGTGCTTGCCGAAAAGCCCTCAACGCAGGCGGATTCCGATGACAGCGCTGTCCGTCTGATTAAATCTGACGACGGCAGCATCATAGATGTTTCGCATTCGCTTAACGGCGGCAGAAAGAACGACCGCAGTTTTTACACCTTTGACGGCGAAAAGGTCACCTGCACAAAGCTCTATTTCGGAGCTGTCGCAGAGGACGCCGTGATTGATGAAGAAGCTGAAGAAACCGCCGAAGAGACAACGACGGCAAAAGAAGAGGAAACAACAGCCGCCACCGAAGAAGAAACCGAAACCGCCGTTGATGCCATAACATCGCAGGATGAAGAGGCGCAGGAGGAGAGCGAGACAGAGAGCACAACCGCACAGGAGACAACAACCGCCCCCGAGGTCTTCAAGGGCAGTTATTCATATTTCAGCATTGACGGCGAGGAGTGTCAGAGAAGCGAATTCAATGAAAAGCTTGCCGGATACACATCAATGAACGCGGTTGAAATAGACTGCACCACAGGCGAAGATATATCCGTTTTGCGCGCCTTCCTTGCCGGTTCGGCGCCTCAATACACAGACCCGTATTCAGGCGTGATTTATGCATCCGGCGCAAAGAGTGAAAACCGGTAACCGGCAACAAAAAAAGCAAAAGCCCTGTCGTCGTAACGACAGGGTTTTCTTATTGCTGTTAATTATTTGAGCCCCAGAAGTTCATCAACCGAAACGCCGAGGATTTTGCTGAATGCTTTGAGTTCAATATCGGTAACATTGCGAATCTGACCTTCAAGTTTTGAAAGGCCGGATGCGTTGAGTTCTATTCCGTTGACCTGAAGCTGAGCAAGAAGATCTTTCTGCTTCATTCCGATTGCTTTTCTGCGCTCTTCGATTTTTGCGCCGACAATGTTTCTGTCACCCAGCGCCTGTTTTCTTGTCCGCATTGATATTCCTCCGGTGGAGAATTATTTTTCTAGATTATAGCATATTAAATAAAAAAATGCAAGGGTGTATGTTTTTGTTGCACAAAAAGCGTGTAAGCCCTTGTATATCAAGGCATTAAAGGTTTACAAATGAGGCAGAATCTGTAATGTCGTAAAAAATTTTTTCTGATTATTTTCCCGCCTGGGGAACATAAAGCGATGCCGAAAGTTTTGAAACGGGCATGCTCTGAAGATAAACCTTGCCGGGGCCTCTGACGACGGTGTTGAATATTCCCTCGCCGCCGAGTATTGCATTTTTGACGCTGCCGACGGTCTGGATATCCATGGAGCAGGTGGCATCCATCATTGCAAGGTAGCCGGTGTCGATAAAGAGTGTTTCGCCCGCGGCAAGCTCCTTGACCTCAACGCTGCCGTCTATCTCAACAAAGGCAAGTCCCCTGCCCGAAAGGCGTTGCATAATGAAGCCCTCTCCGCCGAAGAAGCCCGCACCGATTTTTTTATGGAAAAAGATTGAAATATCGACGCCCGTTGTTGCGGCAAGATAAGCGGATTTCTGGCAGATAATATCTCTGCCCGGTTCAATCTGCACGGGAAGAATATTGCCGGGAAGGCTTGAAGCAAATGCGATGTAACCCGGTGCGCGGGCTGTGTAGATGTTCTCAAACATTGACTCGCCCGTGAGTGCCTTTGTGAACATTTTGCCGAGCCCTCCGCCCTGCGTGTTCATCTCTATGCCGGCAGACATCCAGCTCATTGCTCCGCGCTGGCATTTCACCTGCTCTCCCGGTTCAAGATTAATCTCCACATAAGGCAGCGGTTCGCCTTTTACCTGATACTGCATAACAATCTCCTTTTATATTTATTTTGTAAATAAATTTTACTACCTTTAAAGACCTTTTGTCAAACGGTATTGAATACTCCGCTTTTTTCGTGGTATAATCACGCTGAAAGGGATGTTGCAACATGGCTGACAGAGACGTTGTTGAACTTGAGCTTTACCTTATCCGCCACGGGCAGTCGGTGACAAACGCCGCCACTGAGCAGGAAATTGAATATATGCCGTTCAGTATGCGCGAGGATCCTGTTCTGAGCGAAAAAGGTATAATTCAGGCGCAGAAGCTGGGCGAAAGATTTGCCGGCATTGAACTTGACGCCGTTTACTCAAGCTGTCTCAACAGGGCTGTTCTGACGGCGAAGGGAATACTTGACCGGCAGAAAAACGAAAAGCCGCTTTTTGTTGACCCCGTTTTTTCGGAAACGCGGCTGCCGTCATACTACCGCGGCACTTCGGTTGATGAGCTGCGCGGGCTTTGCGGAAACGTTGAGCCCTGCCCCTTTGCGGATTTTTCGGGCGGTCTTATTCAGGGCGATGAAAACGACACGGACGCCGACATTCAGAAAAGGGCGGCGCGGGCTGTCGATATGCTTTTTAATCAATACAAAAACGGCGAAAAGGTCGCAGTTGTGCTGCACGCGGGTTTTCTGACGCATATTGTTTTTTATCTGCTCGGCTTCAGAGAAGAACTGCCCCCTGACGTTGACATCTCATTTGCGAACACGAGCGTTACGAAAATCGTGTTCTACCAAAAGGGAACACACTCCTACGGGAGCGTTGTTTTCAGGAACATAAACGACACGTCGCATCTTGAAACGGATATGATTACCTGATTTCGGAGGAAAGTATGAAAACCGATAATAAAACAACAATTAAATCCGCCCACATCGGGCTTAAATTCGGTATGTCGCACATTGAGGGCGCCCTTGCATACGGTGCCGAAATTGCCGCAATCTGCGACATCAGCAAAGAGAATCTTGACTTTGCGGGTGAAAGATACGGGATACCCGAAGAAAAAAGATTCACCGATTACCGTCAACTGCTCGGCCGCAGCGACATCGACATAGTTACCGTTGCCGTTCCGGACCAGCTGCACTGCCGTATCTCCTGCGAGCTGCTGCGCTCGGGGAAGAATGTGCTTTGCGAAAAGCCGCTCGCTCTGACAAGAGAGGACTGCGAGGAGATAATCAAAGCGCAGAGGGAATCCGGCGCAAAGTTTATGGTCGGGCAGATATGCCGTTTTACGCCCGCATTTGAAAAGGCAAAGGCGCTCATTGAAGAGGGCGTCATAGGCGAAATATATTTTGCCGAGTCGGAATATGCGCACGACTACATGTATCTTGTTGACACCTGGCGTGCCGACCCCGCAAGGCACGGAGTTATAGGAGGCGGCTGCCATGCGGTTGACCTTCTGCGCTGGCTTGTGGGCGACCCGCAGGAGGTTTTTGCCTACGGAACACACCGACTTCTGCCGACGGTTGCCTATGATGACGCGACAATAGCGGTGCTGAAATTTGATGAAAACACGGCAGGCAAAATCTTTGTTTCGACGGGCTGTAAGCGCGACTACACTATGAGAACACTCATTTACGGCACAAAGGGGACGATAATCTGCGACAACACATCGCCTATCATGACTCTTTTTACAATCGGTGACGACGAAATGGCGCACGAGCCGCAGATTATTGACATAACGGTAAACAATCACAACGCCGCAAGGGAATTTGAGGTGTTTGCCGACGCCGTTCTCAACAGCAAGCCCGTTGCGACGGATGCCGTTGAAGGGGCAAAGACGGTTGAGGTCTGCCGCGCGATAGTCGAATCCTCCGCCTGCGGCAAGCCGGTGGCACCCGATTACCGTTTCTGAACGGGCAGATTAAAACGATTTAAGGCACAATAAAGAGTTAAAACCGATTCATTCACAAAGCTGTGAGTGAATCGGTTTTTAAGTTTTAAAATTTGAATCTGTCAGATACAGATTACATATAAATCTTGATTATCTTATCAAGAAATACGCTTGCATACTGAGCGATGGGGGCAACTATTGTTGCGAGGTTTGCAACCGAGTTGGGGTCAACCTTGGTGATGTCAAACTTTGAAAGTGCTCCGAGAAGCAGGGTGATTGACTGGAGAATGGTGTTGATTAATTCTGTGTAATCCATATTATGCCGTCCTTTTCTTTTTTGTTAATAAACTGTGAATAAATTATAACTCAAAATTACTTTAAAATCAATAACTACATATACGGTGTGCGCCGCTTTCAATACACATTATGTATTATCTATGCAGTATTGCGTGTATTTGTCGCCCAGGCGGACATCGACGGTTATGTCGAGGAAGAGCCCGTCCGCACGGTATTCTTCGGAGTGGACTATGCCGTCTTTACGCAGTGCCGCAGCCGCAGAGCCGTCGCTGTAGGGAATAAGCATTTTAAGGCGGATTCTTGAAGGCGGGAGCGCTTTTGAAACCGCATTGAGCAGGTTTTCAAAGCCGTCGCCGTTTGCAGCCGAAATCGAAACGGAGTTTTTCTCCGCTCTGAACGGAGCCGCTCCGCCGAGCAGGTCTGTTTTGTTATAGACGCACACAACGGGCTTGTCTTCACAGCCGAGGGACTGCAGAATCTCATTTGTGACTTTGATATGGTTGGGATATTCGGGGTCGGAGGCATCACAGACATTGAGAATGACATCCGCATTTGCCGCCTCTTCAAGCGTTGATTTGAACGCCTCAACAAGGTTATGGGGCAGGCGGCGTATAAAGCCGACAGTGTCAATAAGCATAACCTTTCTGCCGTCGGGCAGAACGAGGGCGCGCGATGTGGGGTCAAGGGTTGCGAAGAGCTTGTTTTCAACAAGAACGTCCGCTTTGGTGAGCGCGTTCATAAGAGTTGATTTGCCTGCGTTTGTGTAGCCGACTATGGCAACCGTCTCAACGCCGTCCTTTGCTCTTCTTGCGCGGGCGAGCCCCCTGCGCTTTTCAAGCTCGTGCAGTTCATTTTCAAGGCGGTTTATTCTGCCTCTTATGTGGCGGCGGTCCGTTTCAAGCTTTGTTTCGCCCGGACCTCTTGTGCCTATGCCGCCGCCGAGACGCGACAGCGCTTTGCCCTTGCCCGTAAGGCGGGGCAGAGTGTATTTAAGCTGGGCGAGTTCAACCTGGAGCTTGCCCTCGCTGCTTCTTGCGCGTGAGGCGAAGATGTCGAGAATAAGCGTTGTGCGGTCAATTACGCGCACATCCGTTGCGTTCTCGATATTGCGCTGCTGGGCTGGTGAAAGCTCGCCGTCGGCGATTATCAGATCTGCCGTATGGGTTGTGCAGAACTCCGCCAGCTCCTCAAGTCTGCCGCTGCCGAGATAGGCGGCGGGGTCGGGAGCCGGTCTTTTCTGCACCATACGGGCTATGACCTGCGCGCCTGCGGTTGAAGCGAGTTCTTCGAGCTCGTCAAGCGATATTTCACAATCGAACTCGCCTGTGTCAACGCTTATCAGTATTGCCTGTTCGGGCAGTTCGGTAAGGTTGTCAATAAGTTCCATCTCAGTCGCCGTAACCGTCGGGGTTGTTGAGCTGCCAGCGGACCGTGTCTTCGCACATCTTTTCGAGGTTGCGCTTTGCCTCCCAGCCGAGCTCTCTCTTTGCCTTTGACGGGTCGGAGAAGCAGGTGTCGATATCGCCTGCCCTGCGGGGGCCGAATTTGTAGGGAAGCGGTCTGCCGATTGCCTTCTCAACAGCGGCAATTATGTCGAGCACACTGTAGCCGATGCCGGTGCCGAGGTTGTAGATGCTGCTGCCCGTCTCGCCGAGCACCTTCTCGACCGCTTTTATATGACCGAGAGCGAGGTCAACCACGTGGATGTAGTCGCGCACGCCCGTGCCGTCCGGGGTGTCAAAATCGTTGCCGTAAACAACAAGCTCGGGGAGCTTGCCGACAACGACACGCATAATATAAGGCATAAGGTTGTTGGGTATTCCTCTGGGGTCTTCGCCGATTCTGCCGCTCTCGTGGGCGCCGATGGGGTTGAAATACCTGAGCAGGCACACGCTCCAGTCTTTATCTGCCGCGGCGGTGTCCTGAAGAATCTTTTCAATATAGAGCTTTGTTGTGCCGTAGGGGTTTGTGGTTTTGCCCGTAGGCATATCCTCGCGCAGGGGTGAGACGTTGTCGCCGCCGTAAACGGTTGCGGAGGAGCTGAAAACAATCTTTTTGCAGCCGGCATCCCTCATGGCAAGGCAGAGGTTAACCGTGCCGCCGATGTTGTTTTCATAATATTCAAGCGGCTTTTCGGCGCTTTCGGGCACGCTTTTGAGCCCCGCAAAATGAATAACCGCATCGATTTTGTTGTTTGCGAATACATCGTCAAGAGCCGCACGGTCCCTTATATCCGCTTTGATGAATTTAACGCTTTTGCCCGTAATCTCCTCAACGCGTTTAAGACTCTCCGTTTTGCTGTTGCACAGGTTGTCAATAACAACAGCATCATAGCCGGCGTTGAGAAGTTCAAGCACGGTATGCGAGCCGATGTAGCCCGCTCCGCCTGTTACGAGAATTGACATAATTTGCCCTCCCTTGTATAATCATTACCAGTATATTATGATATAAACGCGAAAAAAAATCAATAAAAATATTAAAGAAGGACTCTTTCAATGAATCTTTGCGATTATAACGAGATAAAGAAACTGCTCGCCGATTTTGATTTCAGGTTTTCCAAGTCTCTGGGGCAGAATTTTATAATCAACCCGAATGTCTGCCCGCAGATGGCGGAGCTCAGCGGAATCGATGAGGAGAGCGGCGTTATTGAGATAGGCCCCGGCATAGGCGTGCTGACGGCGGAGCTTGCGAAAAGAGCAAAAAAGGTAGTCAGCATTGAGCTTGACTCGCGGCTTATTCCGCTGCTGGGCATAACGCTTGCGGAATATGAAAATGTTGAAATCATCAACGCCGACGTTCTCAGAACCGACCTGCACGCCCTTATAAAAGAAAAATTTGACGGTATGAAGGTTTATGTGTGCGCAAATCTGCCCTACTACATCACCTCGCCCGTCATTATGGCTCTGCTTGAAAGCAGGATAAGTGTTGAGTCAATAACGGTTATGGTGCAGAAGGAGGCGGCGCAGAGAATGTGCGCCGGGGTGGGCAGCCGCGAATCGGGCGCCGTCACCGTGGCGGTGAACTACTACGCCGAGGCGCAGAAGCTGTTTGATGTTTCGGCGGGTTCGTTTATGCCCGCTCCGAAGGTTGACAGCTGTGTTATGAAGCTGACAATCAGAAATTCCCCGCCCGTGAGCGTTTCGGATGAGGCATTCTTTTTCAGAACGGTCCGCGCCGCTTTCGGTCAGCGCCGCAAAACCGCTTCCAACTCAATAAGCGCAGGGCTGGGAATACCGAAAGAGACAGTCATAAAGGCGATTGAAAGCTGCGGATTTGCCCCCGGCATACGCGCCGAGGCGCTCTCTATGGATGAGCTTGCAAAGCTGAGCGACGCCATAGCAAATAATTTATAATTGTTGACTTTATTGTTTTAGTATGATAAATTTATAATACATTAAACTTATACAAATTATTTCGGAGGAGTTTTTTTATGAAAAAAAGAGTCATTGCACTTATTCTCGCGGCGCTTATCGCTTCGCTCACATTCTCGCTTGCCGGCTGCGGCAAATCGGGCGTTGACGTGCCTGTGCCGGCGGAAAAAGCAAAAGTATTCACCATGGGCATTGACCCCGAATATCCCCCGTTCAGCTATCTCGGCGATGACGGCGAATACACGGGCTTTGACGTTGACGTTTGCAAAGCCGTTTGCGACTATCTCGGCTGGGAATTCAAAGTTTTCGGCGTAAACTGGGACCAGAAGCTTGTTCAGCTCGATTCAAATGAATGCGACTGCGTATGGTCGTGTATGACAATTCTCGACTCCATGAAGGAAGCGGGCTACATCATTTCGAGACCTTATTTTGACAACGAGCAGGTTCTTCTTGTTAAGGCGGACAGCGGCTTCAAGTCATCCGCAGACCTTGCGGGCAAGGATGTTGCGGTTCAGCTCGGCACATCGGGCGAAAGTCTTCTTAACGAAGACCTCAAGGACCTTGCGGACTCATTCGGCAAGGTTGTTACCTGCGACAGCTTCCTCAAATGCTTCACCGAACTTGAGGGCAACGCAGTTGATGCGGTATTTGTTGACAGACCCGTTGCAGACAGCTATGTTGCGGAACACGAAGGTTTTGTTATCATCGATGAAGATCTCGGCGCGGAACAGTATGGCATTGCCTTCCGTTCGGGCGACGAAGAGCTCTGCAGTCAGGTTGAAGGCGCAATCGACGCTCTTGTTGCTGACGGCACCTATGCTCAGATTGCGGCAAAATACACCGACATCGACGAAGGAAACCTCATTTTCCTCAAATAATCAACCAGGCGCACAGTTTTCCCGAAGGCGCAGTTTTGTGCCTTCGGGTTTTAATTATTAATCTACAAACCTCTGAATCGGAGTTGAGGCATTATGACTTTAATCAACATTATAATAAAAATGTCGGAAGGTCTTGAAAAGACCTGCGCCATTTTCTTCCTTACCCTTCTGTTTGCAATACCGCTCGGTATGATAGTTGCTCTGCTGCGCGGCAGTAAATTCAAAATAATCTCATCTATCGCCCGCGTCTATATCTCCGTTCTGCGCGGCACTCCCCTTATGCTCCAGTTAATCGCCGTTACATACGGCCCTTATTATCTGTTCGGCATAAGCGTGTCGAGAAACAAGCTGATTCCGGTTGTAATTGCGTTCACAATTAATTACGCGGCGTATTTCGCCGAAATCTACCGCAGCGGAATTGACTCCATGCCCGTGGGGCAGTATGAGGCGGCTCAGGTGCTGGGCTACACAAAGACGCAGACGTTTTTCAAAATCATTCTGCCTCAGGTAATACGCCGTATTCTGCCGAGTCTTACGAACGAAATCGTAACGCTTGTAAAAGACACATCAATGGCGTTCACCGTTTCATACCAGGAGATGTTCACCATAGGCAAACAGATTGCGAACTCACAGACCAGCTTTGTGCCGTTTGTTGTCGCAGGCGTGTTCTACTACGTATTCAACGCCATAGTCGGCTTCGTAATGGGCAGAGTTGAGAAAAAGATGAGTTACTACAAGATTTAAGGAGGTGCGCAAATGAGTGTTCTTGCCATGTCAAATATTCAGAAATCCTTCGGCTCAAACCACGTGCTCAAAGACATAAGCTTTCACGTTGACAAGGGCGATGTTGTCTCGATAATCGGTCCCTCCGGCTCGGGCAAATCGACGCTTCTGCGCTGCGCGACCTTCCTTGAAACAATCGACTCCGGCACAATCACATACGATGGCAGAAACGCAGCCGAAACGGTCAGCGGCAAGGCGGTTTATGCAAAGAATCTCAACGATTTCCGTCATATATTCGGTCTTGTTTTTCAGAATTTCAACCTTTTTCCGCACTACTCGGTACTGAAAAATATGATGGACGCTCCCGTTTCCGTTCTGCACCGCAACAAAAGCGAAGTCAGGGACGAGTGCATGGCCCTGCTTGAAAAGATGGACCTTGCGGGCAAGGCGGATGCCTACCCGTGCGAGCTCTCGGGCGGTCAGCAGCAGAGAGTTTCAATAGTGCGCGCCCTTGCGATGAAGCCCGAAATTCTGTTCTTTGACGAGCCCACATCGGCTCTTGACCCCGAGCTTACGGGCGAGGTTCTCAAAGTTATCAAACAGCTTGCCGATGAAAAAATGACCATGGTTATTGTCACGCACGAAATGCCGTTTGCAAGAGCGGTCTCCGACCGTGTTGTTTTCATGGACAAGGGCGTTGTTGTCGAACAGGGCAGACCGGAGGAGCTTTTCGGTCAGACTCAGAACGAACGCACAAAGCAGTTCCTTCAAAACTACAGCAACACATAATATGACTTATTACCTTGCAAACCCGACGGGCAACATCACCGTTCTTGTTGAGACGCCCGTTGCAAAAGAAGATTACAAAGCAGTCGCAGATAAGCTTATGGCTTTCAACCCGACGGCTGAGCAGGCGGGGTTTATCGGCGAAGATGAAAACGGATGTTTTCTCAATATGGCGGGCGGCGAGTTCTGCGGCAATGCGACTATGAGCGCCGCTGCCGTTTTCGCACAAAAGCATGGAATAAAGCCCGGTGAAAATGCCGTTATAACTCTCAGCGTTTCCGGCGCAGGCGAGCCCGTGCGCGTTTCGGTTTTCGCAAATGAGGACGGCTCCTTTGACGGCGGTGTTGAAATGCCCCAGGCAAGGAGTATCACGCAGCGTGAATTCCTGTTTGAAGGCAGAAAATACACCCTGCCGGTTGTTGAATCTGACGGGATTTTACACATCATTTTTGAAGGAAATATGCCGAAAAACGACGCAGAGAAAGCAATCTGCGGGTGGTGTGATTTTCTCGGTGCCCGCTGCCTGGGAATAATGTTTGCCGATTTTGAAAAGGGCACTCTCGCACCCCTTGTTTATGCACGGAGCGCCGGCACTCTTTTCTGGGAGAGCTCGTGTGCAAGCGGAACGACCGCCGCGGGAATTTATCTCTCGCAAAAAAGCGGAGAGGAAGTCGATGCCGCATTTACTCAGCCCGGCGGCGCCCTGCGGATAAAGGTGCAAAAAAATTCACGTCCCCTGCTTTGCGGAAACGTGATTATTGAGAAAAAAGAAGATATTGAAATATAACGCACAAAACGGACTGCCGAAACTACAGCAGTCCGTTTATTTTCGTTTGATTATTCAATTAATAATAGCGGTAGCTTGCTATTACCTTGCCTAAGATGACAACCTCGTTGCAGATAATCGGCTCGAAGGTGTCGTTCTCGGGCTGGAGACGGAAATGACCGTTCTCTTTATAGAACCTCTTGAC
Organism: Clostridiaceae bacterium; assembly: GCA_016288315.1. Classification (GTDB taxonomy): domain Bacteria; phylum Bacillota; class Clostridia; order Oscillospirales; family Acutalibacteraceae; genus CAG-177. The sequence continues at coordinate 14,287 of JAEEYU010000036.1, forward strand.
GGTTGCCTCATCGCCGAGCAGGGCAACTACTATTTCGCCGTTGCGGGCGGTAGGCGTTCTTTCAACAATGACTATGTCGCCGTTGAGTATTCCGGCGTTAATCATACTCTCGCCCTTGACGTGCAGGGCAAAAAGCTCTTTGCCGTCGGCGCCCGGCTGTGAGAAGGGCAGATAGCCCTCAACCTCTTCAACCGTTAAAATCGGCATGCCTGCGGTAACCGTGCCGAGCAGTGGCACCTGAGCGACATTCTCCGCCATGCCGCAGATTTTTATAACTCTTTTTAACATCGGGGGGCGTTCGATGTAGCCCGCCGCCTCAAGGGAGTCAAGATTTGCCTGAACGGAGGATGTTGAGCGCAGACCGACGGCGGCGCAGATTTCACGCACGCTGGGGGTTATGCCCTCTTTGGCTTTTTCAACGAGAAATTCGTATATTTTGCGCTGGCTTTCACTGATAGGTTTCATCTTTCTTTACCGTTCACCGTGCTTTGCACAGCCCTTTCATACTATTTGCAATGCCATTGTAACACATTTGTTCGGTATTTGTCAAACATTTGTTTGCTGTTTTTGAAAAAAATTAAAAATTATTCTTAATTGTATTTAAAAAAACAGCGGTTTATGGTAGAATTATGTGAATTGTTAATAATACAGGAGGGCTTGAAATGGCTGGCAAAAAAGGTCTTGAGCTGCCGCGTGCGGATTTTCCGGAGCAGGTCGGCGTTGATTCAAAAGAGATAAAAGCGCTTATTGAAGACCTTGAAGAGAACAACGACGAGGTTCATTCGATAATGATAATCCGTCACGGCAAGGTGGCTTACGAACGCTGGCGCGCTCCCTACGCCCCCGAAATACCGCACACGATGTATTCGGTGAGCAAGAGCTTCACGGCGATTGCCATGGGCTTTTTGATAGACGAGGGGTTCTGCTCGCTCGACACGAGGGTTATTGACCTCTTCCCCGAATACAAACCGAAGGAGCCGGACGAAAAGCTTGAGAAGATGACGGTCTGGCATCTGCTGACAATGACGGCGGGCAAAAACGTCAGCGTTATGAGCGACAAGAAAAAATCCGACTGGGTAAAGCAGTTTTTTGACGCTCCGTGGGAGTTTGCCCCCGGCGAGGGCTGGCACTACATCAGTGAGAACACCTATATGTGCTCGGTAATTATCAAGAAGCTCACGGGCAAAACAATGCGCGAATTCCTGAAGCCGCGCCTTTTTGACCCGCTCGGCTACGACCGTATGCCGTTCTGGGAGTGCGACCGCCAGGGCAGAGAAGCGGGCGGCTGGGGTCTTTTCATCACGACCGACGAGCTTTCAAAATTCATAGTGTGCGTTGCCAACAACGGCGTTTATGCGGGTAAACAGGTTATACCCGCCTGGTATGTTGAGATGGCGACCTCCAACCTTGTTTCAAACGAGAAAAACGAGAACCCCAACAGCAGGGTGGGCTACGGCTTTTTCTTCTGGATGTGCAACTGCGACAACACCTACCGCGCAGACGGAATGTTCTCGCAGTTCGGAATAGTTTTCAAAGATTACGACGCACAGTTTGTCATTACTCAGAGCGAGATTTTTGAAGAAAAATCAAGGCAGATTCTTTTTAACCACCTGCCGAAGATGTTTATTGAAGATATGAAGGAGCCGCCCGAGGACGCCTGCACCGACCTTGACCTTACTCCCCTGCCGGTGCTTGAGGCAAGACCTCGCTCACCCTATGAGAGCACAATAAACGGCAGACTTATTCACCTTGACAAAAACGCCATTCTCAACACCGTCGGCTGGCCCGTTTCAATGCTGACTATTCCCGTTACATATATGTCGGCCGAAAAGGGCGGCAACATTGACAACGTTGTTCTGCGCTTCGGCGAAAACTCCTGCACGATGACCTGGAACGAGGGCAGCGACAACAACACAATTGAGTGCGGTATGGACGGCAAGCTGCGGATGTCTCCCATTCACCTGGCGGGCATCAACTTCACAGCCGCATGCAGCGCCGCATGGGAGGATGAGACTACTCTTCTTATCCATATGAGACCGGTTGAGTCAATCTGCGAGCGCCGGCTTAAAATCTCATTCGACGGGCAGAACGTTAAAATCAAACCCACAAGCAGCCCCGACATCTACACGCTTATTGAATTCGTCAAGAATTTTATGGGCTCAATGTTCAAGAACGAACGTGTTTCGGGCAGAGTGGGCAGGGTTATAAACCATCTCGACAAATTCCTTGAAGCTCCTATTACGGGTAAAATGATATGAAAAGCAGGGTTAAAAAAGCAGCAATCATTACGGCTGCCGTTATTGCGGCGGCTGCGGTTGCCGTGTTTTTTAACCGCTCGAAACTGATTATTTACTACTCGCAGCGAAACATTGACAGCGGCGATTATTCTTCGGCGGAAAATCTGCTTAAATATGACAAAAGCGAATACGGCGACGCTCTTGAAGAATACATTGAACTGCGCCGCGACATCAAAAAACACTGTCCTTCGCTTCTGCGCGAATATGACGGCGAAAAAATAAGTCAGTGGCGCGAAACTTCAAAACGGCTCTCGGATGAAGGAATAATCACCGACAGGGAGATATCCGCTTCAATCAAAAAGATAGCCGCCGGAACGGGGCTCATTCTTTCTGCCGACAGCGCATATTCGGGCGTTGAGGATGACATTGACAGTCTGCTTGACATCTTCTCCGAATACAACCGTCTGCACATTCAGAAAAGCGGTGTAAACACGGTTTTTACACTGCGTGAAGAATACGCAAAGCTTGACAGGTGGGAGAAAAACCTCAAAAACATAAGCGATTACGCAGAGGCGGTTCCCGACTATGAGGGCGTTTACCTGCTGAGTTACCTAATCAAAGAGGCGCAGGGTGAAGCGGTGCAGCTGAGAAACGAAATGGATGCGGTGGCAGCCGACGGCTACGCTCCCGATGACAGTGTTCACTACAGCGGCAACACGGCAAGAAACTTCCCCGAAATAAACAACGGCAGCGGAACGGTAATCACATTGCGCAACAAGGGGCAGTTCAAAAAATATCTGCTCTCGGGAATACGCAGTCAGCTTGTTTCCACTCAGCTTATCAATTTCTGTTACAGCGGTGAATAATAAACAGCATTTGCGGTTTTTATTTATTTTTGATTTTCCGATAATTATGATAATATTTCACCCGGAAGTTGCAGTTTTCGGCTTGGAAACCCGCTTCCGGGTTTATTGTTGCAATTTCGCTTTTCAAATTATGCAAATTGTGCAAAAATCAGTTTTATCGGCGCTTTAATTTCTGCAAATATTTATACGGGTTTTATGTATAAAAATCTTGAAAGATGTATAGTAAAAGAATATAATAAAAACAATATTCCGGCAGAAAGTGTGTGTTGCCGGTGATAAAAAACGGCGGGAAGTGTGTGCCGCCGCAAATCAAAGAAAGAGGGAAAAACTATGTCATACCTTAATGAAGTTTATCAGATGGTAGTTGACAAGAACCCCGGCCAGCCCGAATTCCATCAGACTGTAAAGGAAGTTCTTGAATCACTCAGCCCCATCATCGAGGCAAACGAAGCGCAATACCGCAAAACCGCTCTTCTTGAAAGACTCGTCACCCCCGAAAGACAGATTATCTTCCGTGTTCCCTGGACCGATGACAACGGTCAGGTTCACGTAAACACCGGCTACCGCGTTCAGTTCAACAGCGCAATCGGCCCCTACAAAGGCGGTCTGCGCTTTCATCCCTCGGTATATATCGGCATAATGAAGTTCCTTGCCTTTGAGCAGACCTTCAAAAACTCGCTCACCGGTCTTCCCATCGGCGGCGGCAAAGGCGGCTCCGACTTTGACCCCAGAGGCAAGAGCGACTCCGAAATCATGAATTTCTGCCAGTCATTTATGACTGAGCTTTTCCGTCACATCGGCCCCGATGTTGACGTTCCCGCAGGCGATATCGGCGTAGGCGGCAGAGAAATCGGCTACCTCTTCGGTCAGTATAAGAGACTCAAGGGCGCTTATGAAAACGGCGTTCTCACAGGCAAAGGTCTCTCCTACGGCGGCTCGCTCATCAGACCCGAGGCAACCGGCTACGGCGCAATCTACTACACCCTTGAGGTTCTCAAGCACTTCGGCGAAGAAATCAAGGGCAAGACCTTTGCACTCTCCGGCTTCGGCAATGTTGCATGGGGCGCAGCAAAGAAGATTGCAGAGCTCGGCGGCAAGGCGGTTACAATCTCCGGCCCCGACGGCTATGTATATGACCCCGACGGCATTGTTACCGATGAAAAGATTAACTACCTTCTTGAAATGAGAGCCAGCGGCAGAGACAAGGCACAGGATTACGCCGACAAATTCGGCGTCCAGTTCCACGCAGGCGAAAAACCCTGGGGCACCAAGGTTGACATAGCAATGCCCTGCGCCACTCAGAACGAAATCGGCATGAAGGAAGCAGAGCAGATAGTTGCAAACGGTGTTGAATACTACATCGAGGTTGCAAACATGCCCACAACAAACGAAGCGCTTGAATATCTCAAAAAGAATTGCAAAGCGGTTGCTCCTTCAAAGGCAGTCAACGCAGGCGGCGTTGCCACATCCGCTCTTGAAATGAGCCAGAACTCAATGAGATACAGCTGGACCGAGGAAGAGGTTGACGCAAAGCTTCACCAGATTATGGTAAACATTCACGACGCTTCCGCCAAGGCGGCTGAAAAATACGGTTACGGCTACGACCTTGTTGCCGGCGCAAACATTGCGGGCTTTGAAAAGGTTGTTGACGCCATGACCGCACAGGGCATAGTATAATCAGGATTTCAAAGGCGCCGCAACAGCGGTGCCTTTTGGCATATTTACATTAATCAGGAGGCAGGAATGAACCCGGGGCTGCTCAGATCATCATCAAAAGAAGTCCTCATTGAGAAAGCGATAAACAAAGCAATAAATCACCAGGGGGTCAAGGTTGACCGCGAGGAGTTTCTTTATCAGATTTTTTCTTCACGCGTTGCCGACATTCAGCAGGTGCTGGATTCAGGTCCCGTTGAAGCAGGTATTCCGAGAGAAGAGCTTGCCGACATTGCACACAAGCTGATTGTTGAAAGAACGGGTGCATCCTCCGTCGCCCCGATTAAATCGGCAATTCCCGGTCAGCAGGGAGCTGAACCGGTAAGATTAAACGACAGAGAGCTTTTCTTTGCGACAGCGCTTCGTATTGCGCAGGAATTATCCTACATCTACGGTGCAAAAGATATGTGGGTTGACGGTCAGTTTGACAATGAAAAGGTCAAAAACCGGCTTATGGTTTACTGCGGAGTTATGTTCGGTGTTTCAGGTGCCGCCTCCGCCGTAAGAATCATTACCTCCAAAATAGCAAGCACTGCGACCAAGGCGTCGCCGCTGAGAATCATAAAAGGTATTTTCAAAAAGTCATTATTCAGAAAAGCTCTCAGTTCGGGCATAGTCAAATCGGCTATTCCCGTGGTGAGCGGTGCTGTTTCGGGCGGAATCAATTACGCCGCCATGCTGCCTATGGCAAAAAAGCTTCTGTCTGCGCTCGATGAAGCTGCTTTTGACTATACCGAAGAGGAATTGGCAACCGACGTTGCTGTTATTGAAAGCTTTGCCGACGTTGACGAACAGCCGCCGCAGGAAGAAAACGGTGCGCCCGAAAAGAAAAAATTTTTGCCCGCCATAATCAAAAAGAATTCTTCTGCGGAAGATAAAACCGGGAAGACTAAGAAAAAGAAGAAAGACAAGGAGGAAGACTCGTTTGAGCAGATGATAAAATTCAAAGATCTGCTTGACCGGGGCATCATCTCCGGGGAAGAATTTGAACAGAAGAAAAAAGAATTGTTGAATTTATGATTGACTGATTTTCACACTTATTTTTCTTTATCTTTATGCAAAATTTTTATTGACCGCATTTATTCGTTTTGTTATAATTTTTTCATAGATTTTTCACACAAACTGAAGGGAGAATGTTATGGACAACAACAGAAGACCGGATAATATGACAAGAATCACCACGCCCGAGCTTGCGCAGGCGTTTATTGACGAGCAGGTTAAGCTCCTTCGCGAGCAGATCGGTTCCGACAAGGTTCTTCTCGCCCTCTCGGGCGGCGTTGACTCGTCGGTTGTAGCGGCTCTGCTTATCAAAGCGGTAGGCAGTCAGCTTGTTGCCGTTCACGTCAACCACGGTCTGCTCAGAAAAGGCGAGCCCGAGCAGGTTCAGAAGGTGTTCCGCGACGAGATGAAGGCAAATTTAATCTATGTTGACGCAGTTGACAGGTTCCTTGACAAGCTCGCGGGCGTAACGGACCCCGAACAGAAAAGAATGATTATCGGCGGCGAATTCATTGAAGTTTTCGCAGAAGAGGCACGCAAGCTTGACGGCGTCAAATTCCTCGCTCAGGGCACAATCTGGCCCGATATTCTCGAGAGCGAAAAAGGCATTAAGGCGCACCACAACGCAGGCGGTCTGCCCGAAGACCTTTCGTTTGAACTTGTTGAGCCCGTCAAGATTCTTTTCAAGGATGAGGTCAGAGTTGTAGGTTCCGCTCTCGGTCTGCCCGACGGCATGGTTTACCGTCAGCCCTTCCCCGGCCCCGGTCTGGGAGTCCGCTGCCCCGGCGCCATCACAAGAGACCGTCTTGAGGCGGTAAGGGAATCCGACGCAATCGTGCGCGAGGAGTTTGCGAAGAACGGTCTTGCAGGCAAGGTCTGGCAGTATTTCACCGTAGTTCCCGATTTCAAATCAACGGGCATAAAGAACGGTGAGAGATGCTTTGAGTGGCCCGTAATCGTCCGTGCGGTCAACACCCGCGACGCAATGACGGCTACGGTTGAGAACATCCCCTTCGAGCTTATGCAGCACATAACCGAGCGCATAGTCAACGAGGTCAAGGGTGTAAACAGAGTGCTTTACGATTTCACACCCAAGCCCACGGCTACTATTGAATACGAATAATAAACGTTATCATTATTCAAAATCAATTATCCTGAAAATCTAAAATAAAATTATCGTCTTTTTCGGACTTGTGTTATCAGACACAAGTCCGTTTATTTTTTTGTTCAAAGCCCGGTCTCAAAAAAACAAACTCAAATAAATCCAATTGATTTATTTGGAAAAAGACTCATTAAAAGGAATATTAAAAAGAAAAAATAAAAAGCAAAAATTAAATTTAATTA
>JAEEYU010000037.1 GCA_016288315.1 Clostridiaceae bacterium
ACAAGGTATTTAACAATTCAACAGCAAAACAGCCGTCTGTGAAAACAGGCGGCTGTTCTTGTTATGTTGTGATTTCGGTGTGACGGGAATATATTTACCGGTTTTTTAGTTTTTCCGCCGCTTTTCTGACAATCATTATTATAAGAATCAAAAAAACAAGGCACATAAGAATTGTTTTGGCAACGGTAACGGCAGAGGCGATTTTCACCGTGGTTTCGGATAAAACCGGGTTTCTCAGCATTATTTCTGACAAAACATTCTCCGTCAAATCTGTTGCCGCCAGTGCAACGGGTATAAAAGCAAGAGGAGAAAACGACTTTCTGAGAAGAAAGATTAAAGATATGAAAAACAGAGTATATACAACGGGAAATACAAAATCCAGCGGAAGCTGATAATCAAGATAAAAATGCCTGCCCCGTTCACCGAGAAGCATCAGAAATTCGCTTGCCGTCTGATAGTCATAGCCGATATTCATATCAAAGCATCTGATACCGCCGGTGTTCGCTTCTATTGCGGGAATCAGAAAAAGATTCATAACACCGTTGATTGCGACGGTAAGAACACCGGAAACTATTGCCGTGTATTTCGGGAAAAATCTTTTGTTTTCTGACTGCATATTATCACCCGTTTATATAGTTTATATACATTTGCATTTTAGCATATTGCTGTAATAAAAAACAATAGCTTTGCCGAAAAGAAAACTGTTGTAAACATAAAAAGCAGAAGCCCCGTCAAGAGACGGGGCGTTGGCGGTTATGATTATTATTTCTCTTCGGATGAAGCTCTGCGCTGGGCGAGAGCGGCTGCGATATCCGCTTTCTTTTTGCCGACGAGGTCATATTTGAACATCGGGATAGCCGAAAGCAGGGCGAGGATGCCGGGCATTGCCGTATAGGCAAAGAAAATCATATTCTTTGTTGACTGGCTGAACGCTTCGCCGCTTGCAAGCGCCTGCGAGTAGCCGGACTTGCTGACAAAGATAAGTCCGAGCGCCGTGCCGAGCGCAAGGCAGACCTTGATTGTAAGTGAAAGAAGGGCATAGACGGGGCCTTCTTTTCTTTTGCCCGTTTCATACTCGTAATAGTCAACGCAGTCCGCAGTCATAATCATCGGCATAAGCGTAACGGCGCTGAACTGAAGACCGATGAGGAAGAGGAAGACATACATAACAATCTGGTTCTGCGTGATGAAGGCGTAAACAACGAAGGCGAGAACGGAGACAACAAAACCGTAAATTGAAAGGAGAAGGTAGGTTGTTTTTTCACCGAGCTTTTTGATAAGCACGGGTGTTACCGCCATTGAAATCATTGAGCCGACTGCCGTTGTGATGCCGAGGATTATTACGAGGTTCTGGCTGCCGATAAGGGCGTTTGCCGCCTGAACCTGAATACCCATAGCCATCTGCCTGCCGAAGCCGAGAAAATACGAAACGATGACAAGCACGAGGGGTTTGTTGCCCTTTATGGCGTTAATCATATCTTTGAAAGTGTTTTTTTCGCCTGCGGTGTAAGGAACACGCTCTTTATTCCAGAGAACTATGAGGAGCATAAGCACGCAGCCCGCGGCCGCAGTTGCAAGAGCGGACCAGAAATATTCGGAGTTAATCATGGGCGTGTCAACTTCACCGGGTTTTACAAGAACCTTTGAGCCGCCCTTGATAATAAGGCAGATTACAGGAACGATTACCGCGCAGGCGGCAAAACCTATCTGCTTTGCGGTGTTGGCTATTGAAACCACATTTGTTCTCTCGGTGGGGTTGGGGGTGAGAACGGCGGCGATGCCCTGAGTGGGAACATCAGCAAGAGTCATACCGAGGCACCAGATGAGGAAGGTTACAAAGATATAAACGTAGAGTGCGTTGCCTGCGTTTTCGAAATGAAGCTTTTCAATGTCGAGAAAGATTATTGCGGTGAATATGAGCAGAATGGGAACCGAAACGAGGATGAAAGGTTTGAATTTACCCATTTTGCCGTTTGTGCCTTCGATTTTGTTGCCGATAATCGGGTCAAAAATCGCGGAGACTATTTTTGCTACAAGGATGATGATTCCGACCACTGCGAGACTTGCGCCCATAATGGAGCCATAGAACTCCGCCTGATAGGAGTTGAGAAGACCGACTATTGCCTGAAAGCCGAAAAGACCGAGGGAATAAGCCAGAATCTCTTTGATATTCATGTGCTTCTGGGTGGTGATGTTTGCGGTGTCGCTCATAATGATTACCCTTTCTCAGATATTATTGATTACAGCAAATTGAAAATATTGCCGATAATTCCCCTGAAAACATTTATAAACATAACGATAAGGTTATAAATGCCCATGTGTTTAAGCAGTGTTTTAAGCCCTGCCGGCAGGTCGGAAAGAGGATTTACAAACTCGGTGGGAACGGTGGGCATTGACTCGTCATATTCGGGAGCTTCGCCGTTCATAAGTGTGAAGCCGAACACTCTCTCGCCAAGCGGAGTGACGCCGCCGGCTCTGTAGGTGACGGTGATGTTTATTTTTGTTTTGCTGACCTCGGGAACGTCGCCTTTGAAGGGAACCGAGACGCTCTGACCGGGTTTTATATTGCCGGCGTTTTTAAGGTTGAATTTTAAAGGAGCGCCGTCAACGGTGATATTGATGATGCCGAGTGTATAATCTCTGTCGGAAACATTGGTAATGACAAGTGCCGTGTCATCGGATGAAAGGTAGCCGGGTGCGCTTGAATTGAATTCCGCCGTAAGTGCGTGCGAGCAGTTTGCGGAATAGCGGAACTGCGGGAATTCTGTGTTTGAGTAAACATCCTGCACAGTGTCGGTCAGGAGCGCCTTTTCGATAAGTTTTTTTGCGTTCGGGTCGGCGAACTCGCTGCCGTGGTATAGCTTGCTGAAGAAAAAGGTGTCATCGGGCAGGAATGCAGTTGAAGCGTCAACAGTCATATCGGGCGAGACCTTGTATTTACCGCCGCAGTCGTTTATCTGGGTATAGCCGTCGGAGAAGCGTTCGTCAAGCGGGGCGCAGGTTGAGCCGGTAGAGCAGGCGGTTGAGATTATGCCGTCGGAGTTCTGTCTCCAGCCGGAGCAGCAGCCCGAATCGGTGCCTGCTACTATCGTAATGTTTACGCCGTATTCATCCTGGCAAGCGTTGAGGTTTTCGGCGTAATTCGCCATAACCTCGTTATGCATATAATCGCTCTTTTCAATAAGAAGCGCATTCTCATCGGGGTCGAGCCATTTTTCTTTCATCTCTTCATAAATTTCGGGCGGGCAGAAATCCCAGATGCTGCCCCAGTAGCCGACAACCTTGAAAATCGGAAGCAGAATGCCCTGAATAATCCAATCGACAAACTCAAGGTTTTCCGCTTCAAAGAGCCAGTGGATATCCTCTTCAAGAAGCTCTGCAAACTCAACAAAATAGAGCAGCTCGAGCTCGTCGAGGTTTGCCTCCTGAGTGAGAAGGTCATAGGCAAGACTTGCGCCGCACAGGGCGGGGACGTTGAGAACGGCGTTGTGAACCTTCTGTTTTTCACCGAAGAGACTAAGATAGGTTGCAACAACCTGACCGCCGTGACTTTCGCTGACAATGTTGACCTTTTCGCTGCCGGTATATTCGAGAACATCGTCAATAAATGCGTCGAGGTGTTCGGCGCAGTCAACCGCACCCATACGGAAATCGCACATAAAACTGAAAACGTTTGAATCGGGAACATCGTATGAGGCAATCATATCGTTAAGAACATAGTCAAAGAAGCAGTATTTGCTGTCTTCGCCGTATTCCTTGCGGATGTTTGCCCAGCAGGATTCCTCCGCAGTTTCAAGCAGAGGTTTTATATTGTATTTGCTTGTGCCGTCGGGGTTGCAGACTATATCTTTGGTAAGGTCGATAATCTCGTTGCCGATAATTGTCGAAAGGCGGTCCGCATTGCGGAAGGTAAGCTCGCCTATGCCTCTGGCGATGGGAACAATATATTCAAGAATATCGCCGCCGATGCCGCCTAAATTGAGCATCCAGACCTGTTCTTCTGAGCCGTCATTATTCACCCTTACAAGCGTTGATGCGCTGTAGCCGGGCACAACAACAAGCGGATACTGTGCGGCGTCATCCGTTGCGCCTCTGACTGCAATAACGCAGGGCGTAACAAGAAGCACGACCGCGAGAACTACTGACAAAACTTTTTTCATATTATCCCCTTCTTTTATTTCATTACGGTTTCAATAATTCTTTTTGCACTGCCTCCGTCACAGCTGCCGAGGTGATATTGCCTGAACCTTGCGTATTTTTCGCTGTCAACGGCGGGATTTTTCATTTGTTGAATAAGCTCGTCAAATGTTCCGGCAACGGGACCGGGAACATTCTCAAAATAATCGGTAAAGAACTCTCTGCCTCTGATGTATTCCTCATAATCATAGGCGTAGAAAAGGCAGGGTTTGTCGAGAAGAACGTAATCCATAAAGACGGACGAGTAGTCGGTAATAAGGACATCCGTCAGCATAAGGAGCCCTGTTATATCGGGGTAGCCGGTTACATTGACGGCTCCGTTGATTTTTTCAACCGAATGAACCTGCGGATGAAGTCTGATTAAGAGTGCAAATTCATCTGAAAATTCGGAATTGAATTTTTCAATGCTGAAATTGTCTAAAATCCTTTTGTCGCTCTCGGGATTGTCGCGGAATGTAGGGGCGTAAAGAACGAGTTTTTTGCCTTTGCAGGCGGGGTAGGTAGCATCAAATTCCGCCCTGTTCTTTTCATAATCAAACGCCCTGAAGAACGGGTCTGTTCTTGCGGAGCCGAGCGGAAGGACTTTGCTCTCATCCATATTGAACGCCTGCGCCCAGAGCGGAACAACGGGTTCTGATGAGACTATCATATATGTATATTTTTTATATAATCTTTTTTCAAGCCGGACAATGTTTTCGGGCAAATCAAGGGTGAGTCCGATTTTTTTGATTGCGCCCTCGCCGTGCCAGAGCTGGGTAATAACCGTGCCCCTGCGAAAATGCAGGAAAGCCATCGGCATAAAATTGTCGTTTAAAAAGATGTATTTTGCACGTGAGAGCTTTACGGGGTTGAGAATAAAAAACCTCAGAAGAGAGGAAGCGGTTTTTTCAGAGCGGATATCCGCACCTGACACAATCAGAAAATCGTAACCGCCCCGTTCTTCGAGTGCCGATTTTATTTCGCCCAATGAATCGTTGAGCGAAGCGTTATGCGGCGAAACAAGGGCAACGAGTCTGTCATCACCGGGCAGAAGTCTGCCGATGTGAAACATTAGAGCGTAAAAGAAGTAGAACAGTTTTTTCATTATTATCAATTATCCTATGGGAGTGTCGTCGGCATATTTTGCGTTTATCGCTTCAATTATTTCCGCCTTGAGTGAACCGTGAATCTTATATTTTCTGATAAAGATGCAAAGTGAAATAAGCATCATCACGGGAGGCACCGCAAACATAAGCAGCGAGATTCCTCTCTGTGCGGCGACGGAGGCGGCGGCTGCCGAAGAGGCGGTGAAATCATCATAACCAGTAGCAATAAACGTTGCATACATAATGATGCTCTGGAAGGTGTAAGCCATCTTCTGCAAAAAACCCTTCATTGAGAACGTGAGCGCTTCGTTGCGTTTGCCGGTAGTGAATTCGCCGTAATCAACAACGTCTGAGAGCATTATTGTCTGATTGACGAACATACTGCCTGTGCCGATTGAGGCGATAAAGTAGAACACTCCGAGCGGAACAACGCCGGTGTTGAGGGCGAGGCCGCAGAAAGCCATTCCGCAGTAGCCGGCAAGTGCGGCGGTGAGGCAGAAGATGTAGATGCCGCGGTTTGAAATAAACTTTGAGAATACGGGAACAACGAGAATCGCCAGCACGCTGCCGACGGTATTGAACAGATTGAAAGTGGACTGCAGACCTATGTCGCCCTTGACGACGGTGAAGTAATAGCTGCTGACACCCGAAATCATATAGAAGCCGGCGTTTGAAATCATTGCAAAAAGCATAAATGTCAGAAGCTGGTCGTTGCCGGTGATGTTTTTGATTGCCTTTTTAAATGAGAAGCTCTCGGTGGGCTTGACAATTCTGCGCTCCTTGGTGAAAGAGACGGAGACGAGGGCGAACAGGACAAGGCAGACCGCCGAAATAATCGAAACGGTGCTGAAGCCCTGCGCGGTGGGATTGCCGTCTGCGCTGAGTTTTTTGAGCGCTACGGGTGTGAAAAGAGCGATAATGCCCTGCCCCAGACCGGAGAAGGTTCTTGCTATTGTTGAAATCAGGTTTCTCTCTTTTTCATCGCTGGTAAATGAAGGCACCATTGACCAGTAGGGAATATCGGCAAGGGTGTTGCTCATTCCCCAGAGAACATAGAAGACGGCGACATAGACATAAAGTGCAGTTGCACCCGTGGCAAAACGGGAGGCATTGAAAAGGAACGAGAGCACAATTGCGTTTGAGGCGGCGCCGATCAGTATCCACGGCCTGCGTTTGCCGAATTTTGTGTTTGTGCGGTCAACTATTGCGCCCATCATCGGGTCGTTAATGCCGTCCCACAGCCTTGCGAGAGGAGCGAGGATGAGAAGAAATGCAGATTTTATGCCGAGAACATTGGTGAGATAAATTGAAAGGTAGGAATAAAACAGCCCGTAGCTCAGGTCAAGACCGGTTGCGCCGAAGCCGTAGCTTATCTTTTCTTTCCAGGAGATTTTCTGCATATAACCATCCTTCCGAATCTGTGTGATTTCAGTATAATAAATAATTATACATTTTTTTATTTATATAAACAAGAGTTTTATTTACATTATTTAAGCAACTTTACTCTTTCTTTGTAGTCCGGCAAATATTTTTCTAAATATGCATAAAAATTCTTGCTGTGGTTTTTATGCTTAATATGAGCGAGCTCGTGAACCACAACATATTCAACCGCCTCAGGAGGAAAATCGACAAGGCGGTAAGTAAACGAGATTCTGTTTTTGCCGCTGCAGCTGCCGAAACGTGTTTTTGCGCTTGTTATGGTAACTGCCTCGGGTTTTACTCCCATAAGGGCGGAGTATTTTTCAATAAGCGGGGTTATAATTTTTCTGAGTTCTTCTTTTGCTTCTTTAATCTGAGCAGGCGTGCGTTCGACTTCTTTTTCGCGCCTTTGCTGCTGCCTTGCAACCGCATTTTCAAGCCACTTTTTGTGTGATGATACAAATTGTTCTATTTCCGTTTCTTTCATTTTCAGAGGGGAGCGGACTTTAACTGTGCCGTCGCGGTCAACTTCGAGTGCGACGGTTTTTCTTTTTGAACGGATGATTTCGTATTCTTTCATTTTTCGCCTTCAAGAAGTCGCAGGGCTGTCTTGCGGCAGCCCTGCGAAAAATAACTGTTGTTTTATTACTGAACGTAACCGCCGACTGTAAGAAGGAATCCGCCGAACTGCGCACCGAATTCGGGACCGCCGTCCATAACAATTCTTCCGTTCTTGGTGGCGTCGAGCATATCGTCGGTGCCCAGAAGGGTTCCCAACGCGCTCTTGAAAGAGTCAAAGCGCAGGGTGAAGAAAGGCATTGCTCTCTTGTATTCGCCTCTGCCGGCTCTTGATTTGCCCGCCTTGATTCTGATGAAAGCGGAAACCTCGGGGTGCCCTTCAACTGCCATGGCATAAACGCGGTCGGGGCTTGGAGTAGTCCACGCCTTGACCTCTTCGTGACCGTTTTTATTCAGGGTGCTTATGCCGCTTGTAAGCAGGTAGAAAAAGCACTTGACCATAAGTTTCTGTGTTTCTTCATCTTCGGGGGCTTCTTTTGCGGTGAGAAGAGAACTCATTTTAAGAAGCACCATCATAAATGAAAGGAAGGTGCCAGGGTTCTTGACTACACCGTGCATTTTGGGAAGAGTCTTGGGGCCGATGCTGCCTTTGAAGAAGGCGTTCATCTGCTCAATGCTCTTGAATTCAAGCTCTATGTCGGTATGTTCTTTGTCACTTACCTTGTCTGCGTGGACTACCCACTCGCCCGAATTGATTATGAAATGCGTTGCATATTTGCCTTCGGGAGCGGAGGGGTCGTCAGCGCTTATCTGAATTACGGCGTGCGTGTTCTCAAACTTTTTTGCAAGGCTCGGAACATCGCCCGCTATTGTTTTCATAAGCGGAAGAGCACCACAGAGAAAAAGCTTGTTGGTAAATATGTCATCTCTTGAAGCCATATAAATCTGTCCTTTCTGTTATTGCTCTTCTGTATTAATATTCGTCGTCCCAGTTGTCGTCTTCTTCGAAGTCTTTCTTCATAACCTCACGCACTGCAGCAATAATGCCGTTTGCATCAATGCCTGCGTCAGCCATAATATCTTCCTGCAGACCTATCATTGCAAAGCCCTGATGGCCGAGCATCTTGAAAGCGCAAGCTTTGCCGCTGTCAACAACAACTTCGGAGACAGCCGAGCCGAGACCGCCTGTTACGAGATGGTCTTCAACCGTGATGATTCTTCTTGTTTCAAGAACGGCCTTGAGAATTGCCTCTTTGTCAATGGGCTTGATTGTGTGCATATTGAGAACGCGCACGCTCAGGCCGTCGGCATTTGAAAGGAATTCCGCCGCTTTCTTTGCCTGTGCAACGCAGGAGCCGCAGGCGATGACTGTGATGTCGGTGCCTTCGTTGACCGTAACTGCCTTGCCGACTTCAAAGCCGTAATCCATTGTGGTGTTGAGAACGAGGTCGAAGCCGCGGTTGATTCTGATGTAGAACGGACCTTCTGTGGCGTAAGCGGCATTGACCGCATTTGCCGTTTCAACGCCGTCGGCGGGAACGATAACGGTGAGGTTGGGCATTGCCCTTGTGATTGCAAGGTCGGTGATGGCGTGGTGAGTTGAGCCCGCCTGACCGAAGGATGTGCCCGAGTGGGTGGCAACGATTTTAACATTTGCCTTCTGGTAGCAGATGTCGGTGTGGAGCTGGTCGCATGCTCTCATTGAGCAGAATGCGGAAAAGCCGGAAACGAAGGGAACCATGCCCGCCTTTGCCATACCTGCGGCAACGCCCATCATATCCTGCTCGGCTATACCGACGTTGATAACTCTTTCGGGGCAAACTTTAAGAACATCGCCTAATTTTGTTGATTTTGCAAGGTCAGCCGTGATGGCGACAACCTTGGGGGCGTTAAGCATAATGTCGGCAATAGCTTTGCCGTAAATCTCCGCGGTTGCAACCTCGGTCTGATCTATTGCATTATATACAAATCCGCCTGCCATTATTATTCGCCCTCCTTTTCTGCGCGCTCAACACGTTTTGCGTAGTAAGCGTCAAGTTCTTTCTTATACTGTTCAAATGTCGGGTCGTCGATAGCCATATAATGGCAGTGGTAGTCGCCCGCTACGGGGAGACCCGCGCCCTTCTGCGTGTCCATAAGGATGCAGGTGGGGTTGCATTTTTCTTTTGACCTTGCGATTGCTGCATCGGTAGCGTCGCAGAGTTCTTTTATATTGTTGCCGTCAATGCAGATTGTGTTGAAGCCGAAAGCAGTGAGTTTGTCTGCAAGGGGTTCGAGCTTCATGACATCTTCTGTGTTGCCGTCTATCATGCAGTGGTTCCTGTCAATATAAACGATGCAGTTTGAAAGCTGGTAATGGTTCATTGTCATGAAACCTTCCCAGTTTGAACCCTCGCCGAGTTCGCCGTCGCCGGTAACAATATAGGTAAGGAAATCCTTGCCCTGAAGTCTTGCCGCAAGCGCAGTGCCTGCCGCTATTGAAGCGCCGTGACCGAGCGAGCCGGTTGAAGCATCAACGCCGACAACCTTGTTGGAGTCAAGATGCATGCCCATCTTTGAGCCGGAAAGGTTGAAGGTCTTGAGCATTTCAACGTCGTTGAAGCCCTTGTCGCAAAGCACGGGAGCGTAAGCGATTGCCGCATGACCTTTTGAAAGAATGAACCTGTCTCTGTCTTCCCACTTGGGATCGTCAACCTTGATGTTGAGATACTTGTAATACATAACGGTGAGAAGGTCCAGAACGGACATACCGCCGCCGAGGTGGCCGCTGCCTGCCCATACCGTAGTCTGAAGAGTGAGGTGACGAAGCTCGTGCGCCTTCTTTTCAAGAGCAAGCCATTCCTGTTTTGATAATGCCATAGGGGGTTGCCTCCTTAAAAGTTAATTAATATAGTTCAGGCAGCCGTTGAGACTGCCTGTTAAATTCAGCGGAGTTCGGGATGATTCTTGCGCAGAACGTTGAACGCCTCTTCTGCGATGTCAACAGTCTGTTTGATGTCGTCATCTGTAAGAGATGCGTTCATGAAATGGTTGTGGTGGTTGGTGAAGAAGATGCCTCTCTTGACAACCTCGGCAATCCATTCCTGGTGAAGCATAAGCGAATCATCATCGTGGAGCATAAGGTAGAACAGCGCCGGCTCACCGGAAACGGTAAGGTGGAAGCCGTTGTTTGAAGCGGCTGCCTTGAGACCGTCTGCAAGCTGGATGCCCTGCTCACGGAACTGCTTGGGTGTATTGAGTTTTTTCATCTTGTTGATACAGGCGATACCTGCCGCAAAGGGAACGGCGCTCATCCAGTATGAACCTGTATATGACAGCGAGCTCGCTGCGTCTTTGAGCCAGTCCTTGCCGCAGAATGCGGAGACGTTCCAGCCGTTTGCAAGCGCTTTGCAGAAGCAGATGATGTCAGCTTCAAAGCCGTAGAAATGGTCGGAGCCGGCAAGGTCAAGACGGAAGCCTGCGCGGACGTCGTCTATGATAAGAACGATGCCTTCTTTTGTGCAGAGGTCGCGGACCTTCTGCCAGTAGCCCTCTGCGGGGAGGATATTGTCAAAGAAGTTGCCGTGAAGGTAGGGCATTGCGATGAACGCTGCGATTTCGCCCTTGTTCTCTTCAACAACTTTTTTGAAGCCCTCGAAATCGTTCCAGTCAACATAGAGGTTGTTGCATACGTCCTCGGGGGTGATGCCGGGATAGTCGATCTTCTGGCACCATGCCGAAACGCCGTGATAATAACCTTTGACGAAGATTATCTTTTTGCGGTGTGTTGCCGCTCTGGCGGTAAGAATTGCGCCCGAGGTTGCGTCGTTGCCGTTCTTTGCCATAAACGCCCAGTCGGCGCTTGCTACCGTGTCAACAAGGAGCTCTGCAAACTCAACTATTTTGGTTGAGGGGCAGGTGACGCAGTTTTCGATTTTTGCCTGTTCCATGGCGGCGGCGTCAACGTCGGGGTCATTGTAGCCGAGAACGTTGGGGCCGTATGCGCACATATAGTCTATGAATTTGTTGCCGTCAAGGTCCCAGAAATAGGAGCCCTGTGCCTTCTGGCTGAAGAACGGGAAAGCGGATGTGGGAATGTAGCAGCCTTCTGCGGGGCCCTGATGACCGTAAAGACCGGAGGGAATAACCTTGGTTGCTCTCTCGAACATTTCCACGTTCTTTTCGTATGTATTTATTTTAGTTGCTTTTTTAGTTGCCATTGACGTAGCCCCCCTTATGCAAGATAAACGGCTACTCTGTCGAGCAGTCTGTTAAGGTTGTCAAGCATGGAAATCATACCCTGCATTGCGA
>JAEEYU010000038.1 GCA_016288315.1 Clostridiaceae bacterium
CAAATCCGCCACAAAACTCGAATATGTCAACTGCGTTGTTGAAATCGTAACCGACCTTCAGACAGACGAGGTTCTCTCAATCAGATACACAAAAGGCATCAATGTAAACACCGTTGTTACGGGCAAGGGCAAACTTGCTTCCGTGGGCGAAGTGCCCGTGTGTTTCCTCTACACCTACACGGTGGAATACAGGATTGACAGAAACAATCCCGACGAAGCGGAATAATCAGGTCAATTAAAAAAATGTAAGTAAATAATGAAAGGAAGCGTATTATTATGCCTTCAAACGCAAAAGTTGCTTATTGCAGAACATATCAGAAAGTTATGAAAATCACTTCCGATATGCTCCCGTGGAAGGAGCCGTCAATTATCAGAGGCGCCGGCAGCATTAAAAAACTGCCCTATCTCATCAAGCAGAAGGGCATCAGAAAAGTAATGGTTGTTACCGACAAAGGCCTTATGGGGCTCAACCTGCTCGACTCCCTTTTTGAGGGGCTCAAAAGCAAGGGTATTGAGTATGTCGTTTATGACGGCGTTCAGCCCAACCCCACAATTCCCAACATCGAAGAGGCAAGGCAGCTCTATATTGACAACGCCTGCGAAGCTATTATCGCTTTCGGCGGCGGCTCGCCCATGGACTGCGCAAAGGCGGCGGGCGCAAGAGTTGTAAAGCCCAACCAGAGCATTCCCAAAATGAAGGGCGTTCTCAAAGTCCGCAAAAAACTTATGCCTTTCTTCGCCGTTCCCACAACGGCGGGCACCGGCTCCGAGACCACAATAGCGGCGGTTGTCTCCGACCCCGAAACACACGAGAAATATGCAATTAACGACCTCTGCCTGCGCCCCGGTTATGCAGTTCTCGACCCCGAGCTCACAGTAGGTCTTCCGCCTCACATCACCTCAACAACGGGTATGGACGCTCTCACCCACGCGGTAGAGGCGTATATCGGCAAGGCGAACACCAAAGAGACGGCAGAGAGAGCTGTTCAGGCGGTTAAGCTTGTTTTTGAAAATCTTTATAAAGCATACGAAGACGGCAAAAACATTGAGGCGCGTGAGAATA
This sequence comes from Clostridiaceae bacterium, assembly GCA_016288315.1. Taxonomy (GTDB): domain Bacteria; phylum Bacillota; class Clostridia; order Oscillospirales; family Acutalibacteraceae; genus CAG-177. Next base: position 1,064 of record JAEEYU010000038.1, read on the forward strand.
TGCTCCTCGCCTCGCATTACGCAGGCATAGCGTTCACAAGGGCTTATGTCGGTTACGTTCACGCAATCGGTCACAACCTGGGCGGCTTGTATGGCGTTCCCCACGGCCTTGCAATGTCTGTTATTCTGCCCTACGTTCTTGATTACTACGGCGAAGCGGCTTATGACCGCCTTGCAGACCTTGCCGATGCAGTCGGTATTGCAGGCGCGGACAATGCCGAAAAGGCAAAGAGCTTTATTGCCGCTGTGCGCGAACTCAACGCAAAGATGAATATACCCGCCTCCATTGACAAGATAAAGGAAGAGGATATTTCTCTGCTTGCAGACCGCGCTCTCGCAGAAGGCAATCCGCTTTATCCCGTTCCGAAAATTATGAACAAGGCGGAATGCGTTGCCCTCATAAAAGAGCTTATGCCCAAGGAATAATTAAAGAATATAATAATTATAATAATAAACACAAAAACGGCGGTTATCCGCCGTTTTTTTATTCTTGTGCCTTACGCCTTTGCTTCTGCGTTTATTATTGCCTCAACCTTGTCTTTGTTCATGTGAAGGGTGCAGCCGCCGATGTGGTCGTCCTGAAGCAGACCCTCTGCCTGAAGGGCGCGGAAAAGGGGAGAATCGAGAGCTTCTTTCAAAGAAGTATTGCGCACATTTATATCGGAATAGGGCGAGAAGGGGCAGGGCTCAGCTCCGCCGTGGGAGTTTATGTGGAAGAATCCTCTGCCTGCAGCTACGCAGCCGCCGGAGCTTTTTTCATCGCCGGGGAAGGAGATGAAAACCATATTTCTTCTTTTTCTGCGAAGCTTTTTAACCGATTTGCGTATGAACGCCTCCTGCTCTTCGGAGGGCGCAAGGTGAATGCTCTCATCCGTTACGGGCACGTATTCAACAAAAATAACCGCCTTGCAGCCGAGATTGTAAAGCCCGTCAAGAAAAGCGTCTGAGAAAACCTCATCTATGTTTTCGGTAGTTACCGTAACGCTGGCACCGAAAACCATACCTCTGCCTTTGACGCCCTGCATGGCTTTTGTAACCTGCGAATAAACGCCGTTGCCCCTGCGCTCGTCAGTTGTTTTTTCATCGCCCTCAATGCTGATTATGGGAATAAGATTGCGGTTCTCATCAAATAAATCAAGGTATTTGCTCTGAAGATAGGTGCCGTTTGTAAAGACGGGGAACAGAATGTTTTTGTGATTTGCCGCCGCCGTGATAACGTCGTATCTCAGCAGGGGCTCGCCGCCCGCAAGCAGAATGAAGCTTATGCCGAGGTCGTCCGCCTCGGTGAAGATTTTATCCCACTCCTCACCGCTGAGCTGGTCAACGGGCTCGCTGTCGCAGCAGGCGCTGTTGCTTCTTGAGTAGCAGCCCGCGCAGTGAAGGTTGCAGGAGCTGGTAATGCTCGCTATTAAGAACGGGGGAATGTGCTCGCCCTTTTTCTCTGCCGAGTATCTCTTTTTTGAAGCCGCCCTTGAAGCGAGAGCAAAGCTTTTGAAATATTCCTTCTGTTCTTTGTTGCCCGCCGTTGCGCGCAGAGAGTCGGTAACCACCCTTATTACTCCGCGCGTCATATATCGCTGAATATTGAAAGCCATATTTCACCTTTCCGCAAACTGCCGCAGACTGCTTTGTCCGATATGCCCGACAAATTAAATTGCATAAAATTATATTGTATAAAATCTATTATATATTATATCAGTTATAAGCGGTTTTGTCAAGAACATTATTCTTAAAAATAAAAAAATAAACAAAACGCACAGAAAGGTATTGTCCCTTCCGTGCGTAATTTTTTTGTTCTTAAAATGTTTTACAGCTTGCTGACCTTTCTCAGAGCATCGTATGAGCCGAGAAGAATCAGAACAGAGTCTTCATCAAGGCGTGAGTCGGAAGTAATATCCACCTCAACTTCCGTTCCGCGCCGGATGCCGATGACGGTTACCTTGTATTTCGGGCGGACGCTGAGCTCACCGATTTTTTTGCCTGCCCAGGAGGCGGGCACGGGCATCTCGTCAATGCCGTATTCCTCAGACAGCTCAATGTAGTCCATAAACCTCTTGTCTGATTTGATAAGGTTGAGGGCAAGGCGGTCCGCAAACTCGTGTTCGGGTATGAAAACCCTTTTAGCGCCGAGCCTTTCAAGTATCATTTTGTGTGTCAGGCTGCTTGCCTTGCAGATTATGTTCTCAACACCGAGCTCGCTTAAATTCATTGTAACAAGCGTTGAAGAGCCCAGATTGCTGCCTACCGCAACAATAACATAATCGCACTTGTCAACGCCCAGCTTGCGCAGCAGGGCTATGTCGCAGGCATCCGCCGCCACCGCCTGGGTTACGCTGTCGCCGATTTTGTCAACGCACGACTCGTGAATGTCGATTGCCAGCACGTCGGCGCCGCCCTCATAAAGACTTGTTGCCAGGCGTGAGCCGAACCTGCCGAGACCTATTACTGCAAATGATTTCATAATATCACCTTAACCTATAAGAAGATTTGTGCCGGAGTATCTGTATTTCCTCTCGGTGTAGCCGCCGTTGAGGAAGCCGATGCTGATTGTGAGAATGCCTATTCTGCCGAAGAACATAAAGAGTATTAACATCAGGTGCGAGGCGGTGCCGAGCGACGCCGTAATGCCCGTTGAGAGCCCTACGGTGCCGAGGGCGGAGATTGTCTCATAAAGGGAGTCCGCAAAATTTACGCCGGAGTCCGCGCACATAAATGCCGCGCCTGTGAATGACAGGGTTACCATAATAATAAACAGCGAAAGCGCGTTTAAAACCTGCTCGTCTGAAATGGTGCGTTTAAAAACATCCGTTCCCGAGCGGCCGCGCACACGGCTGCGTATGAACAGGAAAAGAACAACAAACGTAACGGTTTTGATACCGCCCGCGGTTGAGCCCGAAGAGCCGCCGATGAACATATAAAAGTCAGAAACCGCCTTGCCCGCCTGCGTAAGACCGTTCTGGTCAAAGGAGGCAAAGCCCGCCGTTCTCAATGTGACGGACTGGAAGAAGGAGTTGAGCAGCTTTGAGGCAACGCTCATATTGCCGAGTGTTTCGGGGTTTTTCCATTCGAGCAGGCAGATGACAGCCCAGCCGGAAACGATGAGAACAGCCGTGGTAACAAGCACAAGCTTTGTGTAAACGCTCCATTTTGTGGGCTTGCGGTGCAGAATCTCATCCCACACAATAAAGCCCGTTCCGCCGAGAATAATCAGCAGTGAGAGCGTCAGCAGAACAACGCCGTCGTTTGCAAAAAGAGCCATACTGCTGCCCGGCTCTTTAAAACC
>JAEEYU010000039.1 GCA_016288315.1 Clostridiaceae bacterium
AGAATCAACCGCACCTTATCGGGCGCAAAGGGCTTCAAGGGCGTTGTTTTCAAGCTTCTCAGGCACATTGTCAACACCCTGACTCTCGGCGAAATAGCCCGCCTGACCTGGGTCAGAATCGACAAATCCTTGAGAAAAAAGAAATTCCTCGATTTTGCCTGCACAATAGCAATCAATATGTTCAAGGGCGATGCCCCCTTCGTTGAGGGCACACCCGAATATGAAGCAGTTTCAAAGGTCGTCAGAAGATTCTCATTTATCATCAGAAAAGTCGAGCCCAAACTCTCCAAAAACAAAAAGCTCGACCTTAAACAGATGATTTTTGATTCAATCGGCAACAACAAGGGTTTTTCCGACAATGACCTTACAATCACACTGAAATAAAATGTAATAATACTATGAATAAACAAATCAAACACATCTGCTTTTCTTCGCTGTTTGCTGCATTGATTTTTGTCATAACACGGTTTATTCAGATTCCCATACCCCTCGGTTATCTGAATTTCGGCAACTGCATCATTCTTCTCTGCTGCTGCCTTCTGCCCTGCAGATACGCCGCGGCGGCAGGCGCGCTCGGTTCTGCTCTTGCCGATTTAACCTCGTTTCCGGTTTACACCGTGCCTACGCTAATAATCAAGGCGCTGTTTCCGCTTGTATTTTTTGCAATGCTTAAAATAAAAATCAAAAATGATTACGCAAGGCATATTACAGCGGCGGCGGTCTCAACCCTGATTCCGTTAGTCGGCTATACCGTCACGGGTATGATTCTATACGGCGGTTTCGGCGCGGGAATAGCACAGGCGCCCGGTCTCGCCGTCGAGTATGTGGCAAACCTTGTCATTTTCTCAATAATGCTCACGCAGACAGTGAAAAGAAAAATCAGACTTTAAAACAAAACGGCTTGCAGAATAAAATCTGCAGGCCGTAATTCATTGTGCCGGTTATTTGTATTGTTTTATAATTCCTTTTATATGCTTTTTGTAGCCCTCAACCACATTCTGCGGGGCGGTTATTTTCATTTTGTTTCCGAAATTCGTAACCCAGCCGAAGAAAATGTCGCTGACCTTGATTGTCACCGTCACATCAAAATATCCCTCGTCCGAGAGCGCTACCGCAACGCCTCTGCCGAATCTGTCATAGATAACGCCTGCCAGACTGTTGTCACAGCGAAGGGTGACGGTTTCCTCATCGCCGTGATACATTCCGAAGAATTTGCGCGAATAATCCTCCGATTTATGATTCTCCCTGAATTCCCTGTAGCCCTTCCTCTTTTCATCCGTGACGCAGGCATTCTGCATTTTGTCAACGCGGAAGTGCTTTATCAGTCCGCTTTTATCCTCATAAGCCGCAAGGTAGTAGTATTCATCGTCCCAGATAAGCGCCCACGGGCTCACATGGTAAAGTCCTCCGCCGTGCCTGGCAACCTTCTTGCCTCTCGGTGTCCACTCGAGATAATTGAAGGTTATTGCGCAGTTTGAGTTTATTGCACAGTGAATTGTGTCAACCGTGTAGAGAATTCTCTCATTTTCGCTTTTTATCTGGTTTGCAACCCTTACGCTTCTCTGCAGCTCATTCGCCTGATAATCACTTGCCAGATGGCTGATTTTCTCAACGAGCAACCTCGTCTTTTTCGGCGTTATGAATTTTGAAGACTGCACCGCGTCAACAAGCATCTTCAGCTCGGCTATGTCAAAATCCCTCGACTGAAGGTTGTAGCGGTAGCCGTTCTGATGAAAAGAACCTATGTCATAACCGCAGGAGCGAAGCAGCTCAAAATCTTCATAAACGCTTTTCCTCTCTGCGGAGATTCCGCAGGCGTCGAGCTTCCCGATTATTTCGGGCATCGTCAGCCCGTGCTCCTCGTCGGTGTATTGCTTCATTATCTCAATAAGACGAACAAGCTTAAGCTTCTGGTTTCTCTGTTTTGCCATGTTATCGCTCCTTTATTGTTTTAAATCAATTCGATTTTTATTCCGAGAACGCTGTGCGCGGCAAGCTGTTCTTCCGAATAGTATTTCTTCATATCTCCGGGCGAGGCGGTGCCGATATTTTCCTTAGTATATCCGCATTTTTCAAGCGGCAGAATGCTGTATAAATCTTCAAATGATTTAAAAATATACAGGTCTGCAACCCCGACTCGTATAACCTCCGTCTCATCGTCGGTTCTCTCAAAGCGGATTATGTCGCCTTTTATGATTTTTCTGCGCTTTTCATCGAGCAGCCGCAACTCAAAAGTTTTTTCTCCGCTTTCAATCATCTCAAACGGCTCCGGATTAAGCTTCATCCGGTGCTCGTGTCTGCTCATCCATACGGCAGGCGCAGAGGGCTCAATCACTCTTGCTCTTGAAATGCCTGTTAAATAAAACACCCAGTCGTCAATCTGCAGCCCATCTTCATCCCTGCCGAGCTCCAGATCGCCGAACTCGCGCGGAAACCACCCGCACTCTCCCGTAAAAACAAGACCGTCCGTGTCGGTGATTTCAACATATCTGCCGTCAAAATCTTTTAATTCCACAAGCCCCTCCGCAAAAATTACTGTAATTATTATAACATATATCCGGCTTTTTGCAATTATTATTATCCGATATCCGGGACAGCGCCGTTTTGATTGTCACGGCAAATAAAAATCCCTCTCCGCAGGAGAGAGGGAAAATCCTTTTTGCCTTTTACGGTGCTTCGCCTGAAGGCGACTCTTCGTTAAAAGAGTATGTGTGTTCGCCCCGCAGATTTTTCTCGTTGTCATAGCAGACGGCATTAATCTGACCGTCGGCAAATGTCAGCATCGTCGCCACATAGCCGTTGTCTCTCGATTTGCCGCCGTCAAGCATCTGATAAAACGGTGCGCCGTTCTGATTGTATTCAAAATTTATCCTGTGCTTATGACCGCCTATAAGGAAGCCGATTCCCATATCTGCAAGAATATCAACCCAGTTGTTGCCGTAGCGGTTTTTGATGTTCGGAATGTGAACCACGCACACCTTGTATTGCGCATCCTCGTCAAGCTCAACCGTCTGCAGCCATTCGGTCTCGTCGGCAATATATGAAGTGTAGTCAACAAGTCCGCTGTAAGTCCAGTCGGAATCCTTTTTGTCTTCGCCCGAATCCAGGCATAAAAACTCAATCGGACCGTAACGGCAGGTGTAATAAAGCCCGCCCGTTGTCGTCTTGAACAAATCGATATAATCTCCCGCAAACTCCCCGCGGTTTTCGTGGTTGCCGTTTGTGTAAACAACCGGTATGCTCCCGCCCGAAAACCTGTGCGCGTATGACAGAACCTGCTTGAACTTGTATGCGGCTGTCATAAAGCTTACCTCATCGCCGTTCATAACAAGCAGGTCGGGCTCGTTCTCAAAACAAGCAACCGCCTTTGCCGCGTTCCCCGGGTTTTCGTGAATGTCCGAGAGCACAAGAACGTTTATTTTATCCTGCCCCGAATAGCCTCTGAATTTAACCGGCTTTGTTGAAACGGTTCTGCCCTTTATTGCAACATAAGCCCGCCTTGTGCCCACATACTGCGAGTGGCAGGTGTAGGTGTTGTTGTCAAGATGCTCCTTGGGAATACGCACACTGTGAATTGACTCCTGTGTGCGCAGCGAGGCGTTGTGAAGGTCCTTTACCGTGTGTTCCTCGCCCTCATAGGTGTAGGTGACATAACCGGTTCCCGGCAGACTGGTTGACCACATAACCGTATACATATCGTCCCCGCTCTCAAAAACCGAGGCGCCGTTGTCAATGCGGAACAGCAGAGTGTTGAACGGCAGGCACAGAGCAGATTGAATAACAATGAGCGCCGAGATAATAGCATTAAAAGCCATATTCAACTCATACATTAAAGTCACCCTCTCACAGATTTGTGTTCATATTTATTATAAAGAAAAATGACTTTACTGTAAAGAAAAAATGCAGAATTTTATTTTTTAAAATTAAAATAATAACAAATCGCACAATTTCTGTAATGTCACACTCTTTGTTTAAAAAATAAAAAAACCTGTCCGGGGCACAGCCCTCAGACAGATTTTCACTGGTGCCGGTGGCGGGGGTCGAACCCGCACGGGTTATTAGCCCAACGGATTTTGAGTCCGTCACGTCTGCCAATTCCATCACACCGGCAATTGACTTCAAGTATTATATCTTAATCCCGCTTAAAAATCAAGCGTTTGCCCGAGTTTTCTCTGTTATGTAGATTTATTAATGAAATTTTTAAAAAATTGTTATACTTTAATTATATATAAATCTTGAAAAAACAGTTAATTTAGTATATATTATATCTTGTATCTACAATATTTTGTGGGAGTGGTATGTTTGAAACTTCTTGAAGAGCGGATTTTAAAAGACGGCAGAGTTTATCCCGGCAACATTCTCAAGGTTGACAATTTTTTAAATCATCAGATTGATGTCCGCCTGCTCGAGGCAATGGGCGAGGAGTTTTACCGTCTTTTCAAAGATGACGGAGTAAACAAAATTCTCACCATAGAAGCGTCCGGCATAGCCATAGCGTGCATGACGGCTTACAGGTTCAACGTTCCGCTCGTTTTCGCAAAAAAGAATCAGACCAAAAACATCTCAGCCGACGTTTACACCTCAAAGGTCACATCCTACACCCACGGCAGAGTTTATGACATAATGGTTTCAAAGGATTATCTTAACCCCGGCGACCGTGTCCTGATTGTTGATGACTTCCTCGCAAACGGCAAGGCGCTTGAAGGGCTTATCGACATAGTCCGCCAGGCGGGCGCAGAAGTGGCGGGGGCGGGCATAGCGATTGAAAAATGCTTCCAGCCCGGCGGCAAAGAGCTGCGCGAAAAGGGCGTGCGCATCGAATCGCTCGCAATGGTCAGGTCTCTCGACAACAACACGGTTGTTTTTTGCTGAGTTCCTAATTATTAAAATTAATATACAGGAGGAAAAGACAATGAAAAAAATTCTCGCAATCATCATGGCACTTGCTCTCGTTCTCGGTCTTGCGGCTTGCGGCAGCAAAACTCCCGCTGACACACCCGACAACGGCGGCGAAAGCACACCCGCATCAGGCAGCTACGAAAACCTCAAAATAGGTCTTATCTGCCTTCACGATGAAAACTCAACCTATGACAACAACTTCATCCTTGCTCTCAAGGAAGTCCAGAAAGATCTCGGTCTTTCCGACGACCAGGTTCTCATCAAAACCAACATCGGCGAAGATGACAGCTGCCTCACAACAGCAGAGGAACTTGTTGACGAGGGCTGCAACATCATTTTTGCAGACTCCTTCGGCCACGAGACCTATATGATGCAGGCGGCACAGGACAACCCCGATGTTCAGTTCTGCCACGCAACAGGCACACACGCTCACAACGCAAACATCCCCAACTTTCACAATGCTTTTGCCTCCATTTATGAAGGCCGCTTCCTTGCAGGCGTTGCAGCAGGCATGAAAGTCAAAGAGATGATTGACTCCGGCAAAATCACTGCAGACAAGGCAAAAATCGGCTATGTAGGCGCATTCCCCTATGCAGAAGTTAAATCGGGCTACACCTCATTCTTCCTCGGCGTCCGCTACATTGTTCCCGAGGCAACAATGGAAGTAACCTTCACAAACTCCTGGTTTGACATCGCTCTCGAAAGAGAAGCCGCTCTCAAACTCATCAACAACGGCTGCGTTCTCATCAGCCAGCACGCTGACTCCGAAGGCGCTCCCAAGGCCTGCGAAGAAAAGGGTATCCCCAACGTTGCCTACAACATCAACACCGCTTCCATCGGCCCCAACACCGCTCTTGTTTCATCCAGAATCAACTGGGCTCCCTACTACAAACTTGCCATTGATGCTGTTTCAAAGGGCGAGAGCTTTGACGCCGACTGGACCGGCACAATCGCTACCGGCTCCGTTGAACTCCTTGAAGTAAACAAAGCTGTTGCCGCACCCGGCACAGAAGAAAAGCTTGAGGAAGTCAAGGGCAAAATCGAATCGGGCGAACTCCACGTTTACGATGTCTCCACCTTCACAGTTGACGGCAAAGCGCTTGATTCCTATCAGGCAGATGTCATTGATGACGGCACCTTCCAGGGTGACACAGAAGCGGTTTCCGACGGCTACTTCCATGAGAGCGAATACCGTTCGGCTCCCTACTTCGACGTTCAGATAGACGGCATCACAATTCTTTAATAGTATTTTTCCGAGGGCGAAGCGGATTTCGCTTCGCCCCGGGTTTTTTATTTGATTGTTCTGTGTTTTCTGAAAAGAGAGTTTCAGCTTTGAAATTCCGTTTTCAGAAAACAGGACGGAGGTAATTTATGAGCGCACCCGCAATTGAACTTAAAAACATAACAAAGACCTTCGGAAGCATAACCGCCAACAAAAATGTCTGCCTCACCGTCAACAACGGCGAGATTTTATCCCTCCTCGGTGAAAACGGCAGTGGTAAGACCACGCTGATGAATATGATTTCAGGCATCTACTTCCCCGATGCAGGTCAGATTTTCATTGACGGCGAAGAGGCGGTCATCAGGTCTCCGAAGGACGCTTTTGACTATAAAATCGGTATGATTCATCAGCATTTCAAACTTGTTGATATTTTCACCGCTGCCGAAAACGTCGTGCTCGGTCTCAAAGAGGACGGCAAATATAACATAAAAGACGTCGAAAAAAAGGTAGCCGAAATCAGCGCAAGATACGGCTTCGACATAAACCCCTCAAAAAAGATTTACGAAATGTCCGTCTCCGAAAAGCAGACCGTTGAAATAATCAAGGTGCTTTACAGAGGCGCAAACATTCTCATCCTCGACGAACCCACCGCCGTTCTCACCCCGCAGGAAACGCAGAAGCTTTTTGCCGTCCTGCGTAAGATGAAAGAAGACGGCAAGGCAATCGTCATCATCACCCATAAGCTTCACGAGGTACTCGACATTTCCGACAGAGTTTCCGTTCTCAGAAAGGGCGAATACATCGGCACACTCATCACCGCCGAAACAAACGAAGAAGAGCTTACCGAAATGATGGTCGGCAAAAAAATCAGTCTCGATATTGACAGAAGCGAGCCCGTAAACTGCGAAGACAGAATAACCGTTGAAAATATCACTCTTGAAACATCCGACGGAGTCAGAGTGCTCAACGATATCTCCTTCACCGCTAAAAGCGGCGAGATTCTCGGCATAGCGGGCATAGCCGGCAGCGGTCAGAAAGAACTTCTCGAATCAATAGCAGGCCTTCAGAAATTCGACAGCGGCAAAATAGTTTATAACGATCCCAAATCCGGCAGCGCCGTTGACCTTCGCGGCAAATCACCCTATCAGATAAGAGAACTCGGCGTCCGCCTCTCCTTCGTCCCGGAAGACCGCCTCGGTATGGGTCTTGTCGGCAATATGGATATCACCGACAATATGATGCTCCGCTCCTACCGTAAGGGCAAAAGCGCATTCCTCAAAAGAAGCGCACCCAGAGAGCTTGCCGAAAACATCGTGCGTGACCTCGAGGTTGTCACCCCCGGCATCAGCACCCCCGTCAGAAGGCTGTCGGGCGGCAACGTGCAGAAGGTTCTTGTCGGCAGAGAGATTTCGCTCTCACCTACAGTGCTTATGACCGCTTATCCTGTCCGCGGTCTTGACATCAATTCGTCCTATCTTATCTATAACCTTCTCAACACGCAAAAAGAAAAGGGAGTTGCCGTAATTTTCGTCGGCGAAGACCTTGACGTTCTCATCGATTTGTGCGACAGAATTATGGTTCTCAGCTCGGGCGCCGTCACAGGCATAGTCGATGCGCGCACGGCTACAAAAGAAGAAATCGGAAAGCTTATGACAAAGAACAGCAAAGGAGGTGCCCTCGATGCAGAATAATCCGACGAAGAATACGCACGAGCCCCTCTTTCATATAGCAAAACGCAACGCAATGGTCTGGTGGAAGGCGTGGCTTATAAGAGGCGTGTCAATAGCGGCTTCGCTCATCGTCTGCGCCGTTATAATCGTATCGCTTACACATCAAAATCCGCTTGAAGTTTACGGCGCAATGGTTAAGGGCAGCTTCGGCACAAGCCGCAAATTCTGGGCGATGCTCCAGAATCTTGCAATCCTCCTTTGTATATCTCTCGCAGTTACTCCCGCCTTCAAAATGAAGTTCTGGAACCTCGGCGCAGAAGGTCAGGTTCTTTTCGGCGGACTTTGCAGTATGGTGCTGATGTTTATGGTCGGTGACAGAATACCGAACGTTCTTCTCATCATCTCAATGCTCGCCGCCTCAATTCTCGGCGGCATTGTCTGGGGTATTCTCCCCGCCGTTTTCAAAGCAAAGTGGGGCACAAACGAGAGCCTGTTTACTCTTATGATGAATTACATCGCAATTCAGCTTGTCTCATTCGCCATTATGGTCTGGGTGCCGAGCGGCTCAAGCGTTATGGGTCTTGTCAATTCCGGCACAAGAGCGGGCTGGCTCCCCGATCTGTTCGGTCAGAAATATCTGATCAATATCCTTATAGTCGCAGTTCTCACTGTTGTAATGTTCGTCTATCTCAAATATTCAAAACACGGCTATGAGATTTCGGTAGTCGGCGAGAGCGAAAACACCGCAAGATACATTGGCATAGATGTCAAAAAGGTTATCATCCGCACAATGATTCTTTCGGGCGCCATCTGCGGCCTTTCCGGCTTCCTGCTCGTTTCGGGCACAAACCATACAATATCAAAAGAACTCGCGGGCGGCAACGGATTCACCGCAATTATGGTCTCCTGGCTCGCAAAATTCAATCCGATTATGATGATTCTCACATCACTGCTCGTCGTCTTCCTTCAGAGAGGCGCGGGCGAGATAGCAACAAAATTCAACCTCAACACAAGCCTTGCCGATATCCTTACGGGCATAATCATTTTCTTCATAATCGGCTGCGAATTCTTTATAAACTATAAAATAATGCGCACAAATTCCGGAAAGGAGGGCAAATAAATGCTGTTTACAATTGCACAGTTTATCAAAGCTGCAATAATTCAGGGTATTCCGCTCCTTTTCGGCTCCACCGGTGAAATCATCACCGAAAAATCAGGCAACCTCAACCTCGGCATCCCGGGCATTATGTATGTCGGCGGCATTTCGGGAATAATCGGCGGTTATCTGTATGAGCATAATAACGAAAATGTTATTCCCATCCTCTGCATCATCATTTCTCTTTTATCGTCCCTTGCCGGCTCGGCGCTTATGTCGCTTATTTACGCCTTCCTTACCCAGACGCTCAAGGCAAATCAGAACGTCACGGGTCTTGCCCTTACAACCTTCGGCATAGGTCTTGGCAACTTCTTCGGCGGTTCGCTGCTCAAGTTTTTCGGCGAGAGCGGTTCAATTTCACTCATCAACACAGGCCTTGCTTATAAAAAAGCCCTGCCGTTTGCGGCAAAGCTCGGGCTTTTCGGCGAGACTTTCCTCTCTTTCGGCTTCCTCGCCTACCTTGCAATTATTATTGCCGTTGTTTCTTCATTGTTCCTCAACAGAACAAGGGCGGGTCTTAACCTGAGAGCAATAGGCGAAAATCCCGCAACAGCCGATGCGGCAGGCATAAACATTACAAGATACAAATATCTCTCAACCTTAATCGGCGGCATGGTCGCAGGTCTCGGCGGACTCTATTTTGTTATGGATTACACCGCCGGCGCGTGGACAAATAACGGCTTCGGCGACCGCGGCTGGCTTGCCATTGCCATCGTCATTTTCGCCCTGTGGAAGCCCAAATCCGCAATATGGAGCTCCTTCATTTTCGGCGGACTTTACATTATATGTGTCTATATTCCCGGGCTTTCATCAAGCGCAAAAGAGATTATAAAAATGCTTCCCTATCTCGTAACAATTCTCGTGCTTATCTTTATCAGCGCAAGAAAAAAGAAGGAGCATCAGCCGCCCGCATCGCTCGGTCTGAGCTACTTCAGAGAAGACAGATAAACGAAAGGAGAGTTGAGTATGTCAAAACAGATTAAGATTCTTGCCGCATTTCTGACCGTTCTTGTTCTTGCCGTTTCCGCCGTGAGCGTAATCGGTCAGGCATTTTCGGATGATGTAACCTATTACACCTTCAGCGGCAATGCTTATGAGATTGTCAGAACAGGCAGCACTTACAACTCCGCAAACAACACCTGCAGCCGTAAAGGCGGCCACGTGCTTTATATCAACAGTGCCGCGGAGCAAAGCTTCATTACAAGCATTGTCTCGTCGGGCAGATACTGGATAGGCGCCATTTATTCATCAAGCTCGGGCTGGACCTGGGCAGGCGGCTCGTCGGTTCTTTATTCAAACTGGTATGGTGAAACACCCGCATCATCAACCGAGAAATACGCCTATATCGATGCCTCCACCGGCTACTGGCACAACTCGGAGCGTTCAAACTCCTGCTTCATAATCGTTGAGTATGAAGGCGGCGCATCAAAGGTCAACAGCGCCAACGAAACAAACAACGAAAACGCAACGCCAGTTACAGGCGACGACCCTCAGCTTTCCACCGTTTCCAAAACGGAAGAGACTGAAACAGAAACCGAGTCCGTCACCGAGAGTGAAACCTACCCTCCCGGAGAAACAGCCGGAAGACAGTCCGTTTCAATAGTTTATGTCAGAGAAACTGCTGCGTCGGGCTTCACCCTTCCTCCCGCTCCTCCCGAAATAACCGACCCCGACGAGGAACTTACCACAAACATTATTTCAACCCTTGACATAGGCGACACCGTTTATATTTATGAAGATACCTACTACTATCAGATAGCAAACGCCTCTGAGATTGTCATTGCCTACTACATTGGCACAGAGACGGATGTAACCATCCCGCAGACCATAGACGGTATGCCCGTCAAATACATAAACCACAGGGCTTTCCAGAACACAAAGCTTACAAGCGCAAACATTCCCTCATCGGTTATCGCAATTGACAAATCCGCCTTCTGCAACACCGAAAACGGGTTTACTATTTATGGCGCCAAAAACAGTGAGGCGGAACGCTACGCCGGCGACAACGGCTTCGATTTCAAAGAAACCTCATTTTTCGGCACCGAAAATGAGTCGGGCAAAAACGGCTCCGGCAACACCGATCCCACCAGAACAATGGAGTCCAACAAACGCCTCGCGTTAATCGTCATTCTTCTTGCCGCCATAGTTATTGCTGCAGCAACAATAGCGTTCTTCATTGTCAGAAGAGAAAAGATTCTTTCAGCCGTTGAGGCAGAAGAGGATGAAGAAAACGCCGGAACCGATGACGAATCAAAAACCACAACCTCCGACGGCTATTCAATAGAATACGACGACGGCTCGGGCGAAAACGAAAACAGCGACCAATAAAAAGCAATAATAAAAAAGACCGTCCGCACGGACGGTCTTTTTGTGTGCCTGTAATTATAATTTGATAAACGGAATTGAAACGCCGAACATAGGCAGAAGTATCTGAAGAATCTTCCAGAACATTGAAATATTGAAATAATAAACGGGAACGCTGAAAACAGAGCTGTCAAACACCGTTGTGAAGTCTGAAAGCGTAAAGCCGATATATTCGCCTGCATTGTCCATAAGAAGAATCTCGCAGAGCTTTCCGCTCTCATCGTAGTAGAAATAACCCGATGTGCCGATTACATTGCCTTTGAACTGCTCGCAGATGCAGTTCTTGCCGTTTCTGACTTCGTTTGTCGTTGTCAGAGTGAAAGCCGAGAGAGTCGGGTCGTCAACAAATGATTTAAAAATCTTCTGGAAAAGCTTCACCCCTCCGATTACGGGCGCAAAGGTTACATCCGCATTTGAAAACCTGAGGTAGCTGAAAAAAGCTGAGAATATCACGCTGAGAGATGAATCCGCATAAAGCACCTTGATATTCTTGTCAGTGAAGTCGCAGAGTATTTTGTCCGCCTTGAGGTCGTCATAAAAATCAAACCTGATGTTGTTTGTCACAGTGCCGCTGTTGTAGCTGAAGCTTGTAACGCTCGCCTTGAATTTGCCTGCCTGCGAAACAAGCGAAAGCACCTGCTCGGTCCTTGAATTTCCGGACTGCGCAAATACTGTGAGCGAAAATGAAAACGCCATAACAAGCGCCAGAACAAGAGCCGTTACTTTTCTTGTGTTTTTCATAATAATTCTCCTTTTAATTTTTTTGTTCCGTTTGCAGTTTATAATTATAACATATATAATGAAAAAATACAACAAAAATAAAAAGCGGTGAAGCAATCACCGCTTTTAAATATTTACTTATTATTATGTTTTATTGCATGCTCTGGCTGCTGCTTACAGCCATATTTCTCTTGATTCTCTTGCAGAAATCGTCCGAGATTCTCTTTTCCGCCTTGGTGTGCTCTGTCAGAGCATAGTCACCGTCTTCGGCAATGAGTGCCTTGAATACTTCATCGTATGCCGCCTCGGCAAGCTTTTCGGAGGCAGCGTCTTTCCAGTCAAGGTCATCCTTGTTGTTGCTTACAAAGTAAACAATGAAGTAACCGTATTCTTCCGCTTCAATAACTTCGCAGTCGCCTGTCTTGCGCTTTGAATCAAAGCACCAGTCCTCAAATGCGGAAACCATCTTGTTGAGGCGGACGTCTATAAGGCCGCCGTCCTCGCTTGTGCTTGTGTCTTTGCTGTTTGCACGCACAAGGTCTGCAAATGACTCTTCTGTTGCCTTGCCGCTCTTCTTCCAGTCGTCATAAAGCTTTGTGGCCGTGTCTTTTGCCTCTGTGCGCTCATCCTGGTCGTTTGCCGCCTTGAACTCGTCATTGTAGGGGATAAGGCAGTAACGCACCGTTACGCTGTGTGCCTTGAGGTCTCTGGGAGAAACAACATAAACAATATATGCGCCTTTTTCGCCTTTGATTAATTTGAGGTCGCCTTTTTTGCGGGCGGAATCAAATGCCCAGTCAGCGCCGTCTTCTTCAATGGCGGAGGAGATTGATAAATAAGCTGAATTCTCGAGAAGAGTTGTGGCGTCTTCCTTTTCTTCCTCTTTCTCTTCGGCTTCTTCTGCCTCTGCAGTCTCAGCTTCTTCGGCTTTTGCTTCTTCTGCCGCTGTGTCTTCGGCTTTGTCTTCGTCCTTGGTGCCGTTCTTTTCCGCTTCA
Organism: Clostridiaceae bacterium; assembly: GCA_016288315.1. Taxonomy (GTDB): domain Bacteria; phylum Bacillota; class Clostridia; order Oscillospirales; family Acutalibacteraceae; genus CAG-177. The sequence continues at coordinate 13,027 of JAEEYU010000039.1, forward strand.
TAAGCGTTTACGGCGTCAATGAAGGAGTCCTCGTCTGTAATATCTTCGAAAACGCCCTCTGCGGTTTTTGCCATGGAGTCGTTTGACTTCTTTGTTCTTGTTTCAAAGGCCTCGTCGCTTTCGTTCTCACCCTGTGTAAGAGTGTCATATTTGAATGCATAGTAACGGATAGTTGCAAGGCCGTATTCATTTGCGTTGTCCTTGAGCTCTTTTTCAAGTGCTGCATCGTCAATGGCATCATGCTGTTCTTCGTGAAGCTGCTCCTGATATTTTGAAGCAAGCTGCTCAACCTCGAGCTGCTTCTTGAGGTCCTTAAGACCGAAGCCGAACATCATCTTGAGGTAGGCGTTGATTGAATAACCGCCGCTCGAAGCGTTTGACTTGAACTGCTCTATTGTTTCGTCAATCTGAGTCTTTTCGTCGTCATCAAGCTTGATTCCCGCTTTAACTGCCTCGTTGTAGCAGGCAAGAACGTTCTGCGCTCTGGATGCCGCTTGGGTCATAAGCTGGTCTGCCCAAGTAACGGTTTTGCCGTCGTCATCGGGGTAGGGGTAATCCTGCTCGTCGGGCGCCTTGTTGGCGTCAATATAATTGAAGCCGTAGGAGCTGTAGTTCTCCTGAGTCTGAAGCGCCTGCTGATAAGTGAGATAGTAATAATAATAGTATGTTGCCGAACTTACCTTGTCTTTGCCGACCTCAAGGGCGGGTATCATCTTGTTGATAACGCCTGTGTTGTCAAGCACAAAGAAAAGACCGCCGCCGACGATTGCTAAGGCAATAACAACAGCAACAATGCGCTTTACGATTGAGCCGGCTTTGCCTCCGCCTTTTTTGGCGTTCTTTTTGTTTGCCTTGGCAATTCTCGCCTTGCGTTCTTCTCTGTAAATTTCAGCTTTGCTTTTTTCGTCTTTTTTTGCCATAAGATTGTTTCATCCTTTACTGAAAAGATAATTGCTGAGTGGACAAAATCAGCATAACAAATGTATTTTAACCCATTTTTTAAAATTTTACAAGTATAAAATTAAATAATATAAATGATTTATGTAAATAAAGCGGTTTTTTAAAGATTCCCGTTCATAAATTCATCCCTGAACCAGACATCGTCAACGCAAAAATCTCTGCCGTCAAGGTAGTTGAGAATACCCGCGTCCGTCGTGAATGTGAATTTCAGACGGTATGAATATAAGAACTGCTTTTTGTAGCCGAATGATTTGTTCAAAGCGTTCGTGCCGTATTTTCCGTCCCCGAGCAGCGGATGGCCGATGCTCGCAAAATGCGCCCTTATCTGGTGCGTGCGCCCCGTGAGCAGCTCAACCTCAACAAGACTTAAACCGTTCTTTTCTTCAATAACACGGTATTTTGTCTTTATCTGTTTCGCACCGTCTTTTTGCTCTTTATAAACCCTGACCTTGTTCTTGCTTTCATCTTTTATGAGCCAGCCCTCAAGCGTGCCGCTCTTTTCTCTCAAAACGCCGTGAATAACGCAAAGGTAGTATTTTTCAATTTCTCTGTCCTTGAGTTTTTGGTTAAGAATCCGCAAACTCTCCGCGTTCTTTGCGGCAATTACTATTCCGCCCGTGTTTCTGTCTATTCTGTTTACCAGAGCGGGCGCAAACGAGTTTTCATCCGCCGGGTTGTAGCTCCCGTTTTTATAAAGGTATTTTTTCACCCTTGTAATAAGAGTGTCGTTGAATTCCGTGTCATCCGGGTGCGAGAGCAGACCGACCTTTTTGTCAAGCAGAATAATGTTCTCGTCTTCAAAAAGAATATTCAGCTTATCCGATGCCGACAAAAAGTCGTATTTCTGTTCCTTAGGCGTAAAAAACTCGTCGTTGATATACATGTCAACAACATCGCCTTCGCTCAGCCGTGTTGAAATCTGAGCCCTCGAACCGTTTACCTTGATTCTTTTTATTCTGATGTATTTGTAAAGCAGCGCCTGCGGAAGATTCGGCACGCTTTTCGTAATGAATTTGTCGAGCCGCTGTCCCGCATCGTTTTTGCCGACGGTAAAGCTTTTCATATCGTGTTTCCTTTTGCAGTGTTATCAGAACCGCTTAACATTTTACCACACAGAGCAATATTTGCAAGTCAAATCTTTATATATAAATCATTTACAAAATTTAAAATATATAATATAATATTATTTCAATGTATCAAAGGGGGCAGAAGTATGCACGAGAACCACAGAGCCAGAGTCCGCGAGCGCTATTTTGCCGGCGGGCTGGAGAATATGGATGACCGCGCCGTGCTCGAAATGCTCCTTTTTTACTGCATTCCCCGCAAGGATACAAACCCGGCGGCTCAGCTTCTGCTCGACACCTTCGGCTCTCTCTCGGGCGTGCTTGAAGCGTCTCCCGACGACCTGCGCTCTTTAAAAGGCATCGGCGACAATGCGGCCGCTTTCCTTACAATGCTGCCACAGGTATGCAAAAGATATATGACAGGCACTCTTACCGAAAAAAGTCTCTGGCTCGACGATTTTGAAGCCGTGTCGCAATTTGTTGCAAGCAGTTTCCTTGCAGAGAAAAACGAAATATTTATGCTCCTCTGCTTTGATTCAACGGGCAGATTAACCAACACAAGCGAAACACGCGGCGAAAAGGGCAGTGTTACCCCGGACTTTGACTCTCTTCTCGACTTTGCAAGGCGCAGCAGAGCCAAAACCGTTATTATCGCCCACAACCACCCCGACGGAGTTGCATCGCCGTCAAAAGATGATGTCAGCTCAACAGAAGAATTTGTCAAAGCGTTCGCGCAAAACGGAATAACCCTTGCCGATCACTTTATTGCAGGCGCGGGCGGAGTCCTTTCAATGCGTTCAACCGAACGCTTCAGCTCATTGTTTTGATTATGGATAAATTTATATTACACTCAGATTACAAACCTACGGGCGACCAGCCCGAAGCAATCGAAAAGCTTGTTGACGGTCTCAATAAGGGCTATAACGAACAGACCCTGCTCGGCGTTACGGGTTCGGGCAAAACGTTCACAATGGCAAATATCATTGAGAGAGTCAACAGGCCTACTCTCGTGCTCGCACACAACAAAACTCTCGCAGCACAGCTCTGCTCCGAATTCCGCGAGTTCTTCCCTGAAAACGCGGTTGAATACTTCGTCTCATATTACGATTATTATCAGCCCGAGGCGTATATCCCCACAACCGACACCTACATCGAAAAAGACTCCGCCATAAATGAAGAAATCGAGCGCCTTCGCCACTCTGCCACATCCTCGCTCTCCGAGCGCAGAGATGTGATTATCGTCGCCAGCGTTTCCTGCATTTATACCCTGGGCGACCCCATCGACTACCGCAGTATGGTTATTTCTTTGCGGCAGGGTATGGAGAAATCGCGCGACGACCTTATTGCAAAGCTTGTTGAAATCCAGTATGAACGCAACGATATAAACTTTGTGCGCAACAAATTCCGCGTCCGCGGCGATGTCGTCGAAATCTTCCCCGTCTATTCAAATGAAAACGCAATAAGAGTCGAGTTCTTCGGCGATGAAATAGACCGCATAAGCGAGATTAATCCCCTTACCGGTCAGATAAAGCAGGTGCTCTCCCACGTGGCGGTTTACCCTGCATCCCACTATGTTATTTCATCCGATAAAATGGAAAAATCACTCTCAAAAATCCACGATGAGATGATTGAGAGAGTGCGCTATTTTGAATCCGAGGGCAAACTGCTCGAAGCGGAACGCATAAGGCAGAGAACGGAATATGACATTGAAATGCTGCGTGAAACCGGCTTTTGCAAGGGTATCGAAAACTATTCCCGCGTTATGTCCGGCAGACCGGCGGGCTCGGCTCCGTTCACTCTTCTTAACTATATGCCCGACGACTTCATTTTATTCATAGATGAATCGCACGTCACTCTTCCGCAGGTTCACGGCATGCACGGCGGCGACCGCTCAAGAAAAAAGAGTCTAATAGATTTCGGCTTCCGTCTTCCCTCCGCCTATGACAACAGACCCCTCACATTTGATGAATTCTATGAGAGGGTGGGGCAGAAGATTTTTGTCAGCGCAACGCCGGGCGATTTTGAAAAAGAAAAAAGCGTGCAGATTGCCGAACAGGTTATCCGCCCCACGGGTCTTCTCGATCCGCTCATAAGCGTGCGCCCCACAGACGGTCAGATAGACGACCTCGTCTCCGAAATCAATATGAGAATCGAGCGCAAGGAGAGGGTGCTCGTCACCACCCTTACCAAAAAGATGGCGGAGGATCTTACCGACTACATCGACAATTTAGGCATCAAAGTCCGCTATATGCATCACGATGTCGATACAATCGAGCGCATGGAGATAATCAGGGGCCTGCGCCTCGGAGATTTTGACGTGCTGGTTGGCATAAACCTTTTGCGTGAAGGTCTTGATATCCCCGAGGTCTCCCTCGTAGTCATACTCGATGCGGATAAGGAGGGCTTCCTGCGCTCCGAAACATCCCTTATACAGACTGTCGGCAGGGCGGCGAGAAACGCAGGCGGCGAGGTCATAATGTATGCCGACACCGTCACTCCCTCAATGGAGCGCGCAATTACCGAGACAAACCGCCGCCGCGAAAAGCAGCAAAAATACAATGAAGAAAACGGCATTGTTCCCAAAACAATTGTCAAGGATGTCCGCGACATAATAAAGATTTCAACCGACGAAGGCAAAGAAAAGCCGGTTTCCAAAATGAGCAGAAAAGAAAGAGAAGCCCTCATTGTCAAGCTCACCGCCGAAATGAAGCAGGCGGCTAAAATACTTGAATTTGAGCAGGCGGCTTATCTGCGTGACAGAATAGAAAAACTCAGGCAGGGTAAATAATGGCACAAAAAAACATTTTCGTAAAAGGCGCAAGAGTCCACAACCTCAAAAATATCGATGTCAGCATCCCGAGACACTCACTGACCGTTTTTACGGGTCTGTCCGGCTCGGGCAAGTCCTCTCTTGCCTTCGACACAATTTATGCGGAGGGTCAGCGCAGATATGTTGAATCTCTCTCCTCATACGCAAGGCAGTTCCTCGGGCAGATGGAAAAACCCGATGTCGAATATATCGAAGGTCTCTCTCCGGCAATTTCAATAGACCAAAAAACCACATCCCGCAATCCCCGCTCAACTGTGGGAACGGTTACCGAAATATATGACTACCTCCGTCTTCTCTACGCAAGAATAGGCGTGCCTCACTGTCCCGTCTGCGGGCGTGAGATTGCAAGGCAGACCGTCGATGATGTCTGTGACTCCGTTATGGAGCTTGACGAGGGCACAAAAATCCAGCTTATGGCACCCATAGCCATGGGCAAAAAAGGCGAGTTCGTCAAAGAATTCGACGGCATAAGAAAAAGCGGCTTCGCCCGCGTGCGCGTTGACGGAATAATCTACGACCTGTCCGAAAAAATCAAACTCGACAAAAACAAAAAACACAATATCGAAGTAGTTGTTGACCGCCTTGTAATCAAAGAGAACATCCGCTCAAGGCTGATTGACTCAATCGAAACGGCAACAAAACTCAGCGACGGCGTTCTTCTTGTCGATATTGTTGACGGCGGAGAAAAACTCTTTTCGCTCAACTACGCCTGCCCGGAACACGGCGTGAGTATGGAAGAGCTCGAGCCCCGATCGTTTTCTTTCAACAATCCCTTCGGTGCCTGCAAAACCTGCTCCGGTCTCGGAGTGTTTATGAAGCCGGATGAAAACCTCGTCGTTCCCGACGGCAGTCTTTCAATTCTGCAGGGGGCAATCAAGCTCTCCGGCTGGTCGGTTGCCGACGGCGGCACAATAGCTCAGATGTATTATGAAGGTCTGGCAAAGGAATATAACTTCTCACTTGACACTCCGTTCAACAAGCTTTCAAAACAGGCGCGCGATGTCATTTTCTACGGCACAAACGGCAAAAAGATAAAATTAGAGCGCCGCAACGAATACGGCAGCGGCACCTATCTAACAGATTTTGAAGGCGTCATAAACAATATGGAGCGCCGCTACACAACCACCACAAGCGAATGGTCAAAAAACGAGATGGAACAGTATATGACCGAGCAGTGCTGTCCCGACTGCGGCGGAGCGCGTCTTCGCAGGGAGTCTCTCGGTGTTACCGTCGGCGGAATAAATATCAAAGAATTTACCGACAAATCCGTTAAAGATGAACTCAGATTTCTTGATGAGCTCAAACTCAGCGACAGCGATTTCCGTATAGCGCGGCTCATCCTCAAGGAGATTCGCTCTCGCCTCGAGTTTTTAAGCAATGTAGGTCTCGATTACCTCACCCTTTCCCGCTCGTCGGGAACCCTTTCGGGCGGTGAGAGCCAGAGAATCCGCCTCGCCACGCAAATCGGTTCATCCCTTGTCGGAGTTATGTATATCCTCGACGAGCCGAGCATCGGTCTTCACCAGAAAGACAATGAGAAACTGCTCTCAACCCTCAAAAATCTGCGTGATATGGGCAACACCCTTATTGTTGTCGAGCACGATGAAGAAACTATGCTTGCCGCCGATTATATTGTCGATATAGGTCCCGGCGCAGGTATCCACGGCGGCAATCTTGTCTATTCCGGCACGGTTGACGGCATAAAGAAATGCAAAGAATCCGTCACGGGGCAGTATCTCAGCGGCAAAAAGACAATTCCCGTTCCCGAAAAAAGAAGGCAGGGCAGCGGCAAAACTCTTGTCGTTCACGGAGCGGCTGAAAACAACCTGAGAAATATCGATGTTACCTTCCCTCTCGGCGAGCTTATATGTGTTACCGGTGTCTCCGGCAGCGGAAAATCATCGCTCATTAACGAGATTGTTTATAAAAAACTCGCTTCGGAACTCAATAACGCAAAAACCTTTGCAGGCAAAAACAGCGGCTTTGAAGGCATAGAACACCTCGATAAGGTTATATGCATCGACCAGTCGCCCATAGGCAGAACACCTCGCTCAAATCCCGCCACCTATACGGGAGTTTTCAATGATATCCGCGACCTCTACGCATCCCTTCCCGACTCCAAAAAACGCGGCTACAAGGCAAACCGATTCTCCTTCAATGTCAAAGGCGGCAGATGCGAAGCGTGCCAGGGTGACGGCTCCGTAAAAATAGAAATGCACTTTTTGGCCGACATCTATGTTCCCTGCGATGTCTGCAAGGGCGCAAGATATAACAAAGAAACCCTCGAAATCCGCTTCAAAGGCAAAAACATTTATGAAGTGCTCGAAATGACGGTTGAAGAGAGCTTGTCGTTTTTTGAGAATCAGCAAAAAATCCGCAAAAAGCTTCAGACTCTTTATGATGTCGGTCTCGGCTATGTTAAATTAGGTCAGGCGGCAACTACCCTATCGGGCGGCGAAGCGCAGCGCGTCAAACTCGCAACCGAGCTTTCACGCCCCGCCACAGGCAGAACAGTCTATATCCTCGACGAGCCCACAACAGGTCTTCACACGGACGATGTCCGCTGCCTTATAAACGTCCTGCAAAAGCTTGTCGATTCAGGCAATACCGTCATTGTTATAGAGCACAATCTTGATGTAATAAAATGTGCGGACCATATAATCGACCTCGGTCCCGACGGCGGAGACAGAGGCGGCAGTGTCGTCGCCTGCGGAACACCCGAAGATGTAGCCAAGGTCAAAAAATCATACACGGGGCAGTATCTTAAAAAGATACTCACAAAAAGGTGATATTATGTCGGACTACCTTAAAAAAGAAGACTACGAAGAACCCGTCTGCATATTCTGCAAAACGGATGAAATAAAAAGAATCGACAGCGGCAGAGTCATCGGCAAGCTCGATGAATATTTAAGCCGCAACGATTATCCCTCCGCTGAAAGGCACCTGAAATACTGGGCGCAGGAGGCGGAAATAAACGGCGACGGCAGAGGGCTCATCACAGTTTACAACGAGCTCGTCGGTCTTTACCGCAAGCTCGGCAGAGAGCAGGATGCCGACTCCGCCTGCGAAAAACTCTTTTCACTCATTGAAAGCGAAAACCTCGCAGACTCCGTCACCGCCGCAACGTCTTATCTCAATATTGCCACCGCTTACAAATCGTTCTCCCGCGCCGAAAAGGCGGTTCCTCTTTATGAAAAAACCAAAGAGATTTATGAACGTGAACTCCCCGCAACCGACAGCCGCCTCGGCGGTCTTTACAACAATATGGGGCTCGCTCTTGCCGATACCGGAGAGTTTGAAAAAGCAAAAAACTGCTTTGAAAAAGCGCTGAATATTATGTCTCAGAACGAGGGCTGCGAGCCGGAGCAGGCAATAACATATCTCAATATGGCAACTGCCGCCGAGAGCGAAAACGGCATTGAAAACAATGAGGAGTTTATTGCCGCCTGCGTCAAAAAAGCCGATATTTTGCTCGAAACACAGGGCATAAAGCACGACGGCAACTACGCCTTCGTGTGTGAAAAATGCGCCCCCGTTTTCGGCTATTACGGCTACTTTATGCTTGAAAAGAAATACTCCGAAAGGGCAAAGCAGATTTATGAAAGGAATTGAGCTGTCCGAAAAATTCTATAATGAATGCGGTGCTCCGATGATAAAAACCGAATTTCCCGACCTCGAGGGTATTATTGCCGTCGGTCTTGTCGGAGCGGGCTCCGAATGCTTCGGCTTTGACGATGATATTTCGCACGACCACGATTTTGAACCTGGGTTTTGCCTGTTCATCCCCGGTGAGGATGTCATCGACAGCAGAACAGAATTCCGCCTTGAACGCGCCTATGCAAAGCTTCCGAAGGTCTTTGAAGGAGTCGAAAGGTTAAAACTGAACCCCGTGGGCGGCAACCGCCACGGAGTTATCAGAACGTCTGCATTTTATGAGGCAAAAACAGGCAGCAAAAACGGTGAGATGAGTGTCGGCGAATGGCTTTCAATTCCCGAAACATATCTTGCGGAAGCCACCAACGGCAAGGTCTTTCGCGATGATTACGGCGAGTTTTCCGCAATAAGAAACAATCTTCTGAATATGCCCTCGGATGTCCGCTTCAAAAAGCTTGCAGGCAACCTTCTGCTTATGGCTCAGTCGGGGCAGTATAATTACGGCAGATGCATAAGTCACGGCGAAACAGCAGCCGCACAGCTCGCCGTCGGTGAGTTTGTCAGCAATACTCTTGCCGCCGCCTTTCGCTTAAACAATAAATATATGCCGTTTTACAAGTGGAGTTTCAGAGCGCTCTCACAGCTTGAAAAGCTCAGCGAACTGTCTTCACCTCTGGAGATTCTTCTTACCACCGGCAACACACCCGACCTCGCAAACCGGAAGCAGAGCATTATTGATGAAATCGCTCTTGCCGTCATTGAAGAACTGAAGGCGCAGAACCTGACGGAGTCACGCAATAACGACCTCGGCTCCCACGCCTATTCAGTCAATGAAAGAGTCAGAGACCCGTCACTGAGAAACGCGCACATCCTTTCGGCAGTTTAATAAAAAATCAAAAGGCGGGTTAAGACCCGCCTTTACTGTTGTTATTACATTTTTAATACTATTCCTGCAACCGCCGCCCCGGCAAACCAGAAAACGGGGTGGATTTTTTTCAGCTTTTTGAACTGAAGCATAACAAAAATCACCAGAAACAGTATAGCGGGCGGTATAAGCGCCGCCGTCAGCCCTGTGTCCGGCTTGTAAAATGCGTCCTGAATCAGTCCTATAACAACCGTCGCTATAAGCGCCGCAACCGCAGGTCTTATGCCGTAAAACGCATCGTTTACAATCTTGTTGTCGCGGAACTGCGTCAGAAACTTTGCAACAAGGCAGATAATAACTATGCTGGGAAAAATAAGAGCGAGCGTCGCAATTAATCCGCCTGCAAATCCGGCGGTGGTGTAGCCGACATAAGTCGCCATATTGATTCCCATAGGTCCGGGCGTCGCCTCGCTTATGGCAATCATATTTGTAAGCTCTTCCTGCGAAAACCAGCCGTATTTTCCGCCCATTTCACTGAGGAACGGTATTGTTGCGGCGCCTCCGCCTATTGCGAAAAGTCCGGTTTTGAAAAACTCCCACGCGAGAAGAAGGTAAATGCTCATGCCTTTTTCCTCCTTCTCTTTATTATGCCCGCAACTATGCCGACAATTCCGCTCGCCGCTATTATTGCGATTGACGGAACATCAAAAAAGAAAGATATAACAAGAACAGCCGCAAAAATTATTCCGCACAGAATGTCTGTTATTCCCTTCTTTGCCAGCGAGATTACCGTGGCCGTAATAAGAGCGCAGGCGGCTATGCGTATGCCGGCAAGGGCGTGCAGAAGAATGGCGTTGCCCATAAAAATGTTGAGAACGCTCGCAATCAGCAGAATAATAATAACCGACGGCGTTACAATGCCGAGCGTTGCGACAACCCCGCCTATAATACCCTTTTTTTTGTAACCTACAAAGGTGGCGCAGTTTACGGCAATTATGCCCGGTGTGCACTGTCCTATGGCATAGTAATCGATTATTTCGTCTTCCGTCACCCAGCCGTGTTTTTCACACAGCTCGTATTTAAGCATCGGCAGCATTGCAAGACCGCCCCCAAAGGTCAGCCCGCCTATGCGCGCAAATGACAGAAAAAGCTTCAAAAGAATTTTCAAAATATTTTCTCCGTTTATCTGAGATTATTGTCAACGCTTTCCTGCGAAACAGGGAAGCATTTTTCATATCCGGGTGATAAAACCGTCTTTGCTCCGCCGGTCAGCTTTGAAACAAGCGAGTCATACTGCGCCTTTGTTATTTCTTTGCCGTCAGACATATATTTTTCACTGTCAAGCGTCTCTATTTCAAAATCAAGTATCGAATCAAGAGTTCCGCCGTCAAGTCTGTAATATGTTTCAACAAAATAGCCGTTGTTGCCGAGCCTGTCAATTATCAGCCCGCTCTTCTCAATGTATGTAATCGCTCCGAACTCGCCGAACGGCCCGAGATTAAGCGCCCTGCCATCTGCGAACGTAAACACATAACAGCCCGCCGCGTGAAAATCGCCGAGTGAAATAACAAGCTCGGGAACGTCGTTGTCATCTATATAGCAAAGGCAGAATTTGGGGCTCTGGTCATAAAGCTCAATGTCTTGCTTGTCAAGGTTTAAAAGAACGTCTCTGTATGCCTTTATCCATTCGCCTTTGTCAACCGCAGAAGCATCCGGCTGCCCGGATTCTTTCTTTTCATTATTCACTTCGGTTTCCGGTATTTTCTCTGAAACATCATTCTGTGTTTCGGTTATCTCCGCTTGAACAGCGGCGGTTTTCTCCGTTGCCTGAGTGTCCGTCTTATCCGTGCCGCAGGCGGCAAGCAAAAGGCAGAGAATAAAAGCAAAAACCAAGCATAAAACCTTTTTCATTTTTCGTTACCTCTTATTATTATTTTACCTTTTTATTATAGCAAATATTATTATAAATTCAACAGCATTAATTATTTCGACATTACAATTATTATGATTTTGTTAATTTTACTCCGAAAAAGTTGACATTTTAAATGTTAATTTCGTAAAATGAACATGTAATAATTATTCGGAGGCGAAAAATGAAAAAAGCAAAGGAAGAGCTGTCGGTCGTAACCGGCGCAAGAGGATATGTAGGTTACGCCCTTGTCAAAGAGCTTTCGGGCAGACCGGGCAAAATCCGTGTTCTTCTCCGTCACGACAGCAAGGCGCTTGATGAGTTCAATGTCGAAAAGGCGATGGGCGACATCTGTGACTACGAAAGTCTCGAAAAAGCATTTGAAGGCGCAACAACCGTTTATCACGTCGCAGGTCTTGTCGATATTGAGGGCAACCGCGACAGCCTTGTCTGGGAGGTCAACTACAACGGCACAAAAAACGTTGTCGCCGCCTGCAAAAAGTGCGGTGTCAAAAATCTTGTCTATGTCTCGTCCGTTGACTGCATTCCCGCTTCAAAGGGAACGGCAAAAATCAAAGAGTATTCAAGCCTCGACCCCAACCTTCTTCATGACGCCTACGGCAAATCAAAGGCGGCTGCTACCCAGTATTGCATTGAGCAGAGCGATGACAAACTAAAAATCTGCATAGTTCAGCCCAGCTGCTGCATAGGCCCCGACGATTATCAGGGCACAAACAGCGTCTGCACAATGATTCAGCTTTACCTCAGCGGTCTTTTCCCCTGCACGCTGCGTTTCGGCGGCTATAACTTTGTCGATGTCCGCGATGTTGCCAAGGGTATGATTTCCGCCGCCGAAAAGGGCAGGGGCGGCGAGTGCTATTTCCTGTGCGGCGACAGACTCTCCGTTACCGAATTTATTGAGGCGCTTGCAAAAATCGAGGGCAACAGACCTCCGAAAATCGCTCTCACAAAGGGCTTCCTCCTCAAAATGTGCCCCGTTATCGAAGTGCTTTTCAAAGCGGCAAAACTGCCTCCCGTTCTCACTCCGTTTTCAATCAACAAGCTCTGCGAAAACTGCAATTTCTCATACGAAAAAGCGGTTAAAGAACTTGATTACAGCCCCATGAGCGCCGAAGACTCCCTGCGCGATACAATAAAATGGATGAAAGAAAACCGTGGCAGTCATAACACCGTCGGCGAGCTTACAAAGAATATTGAAGACAGCATCCAGGAAGCGATTGACAGAGACCTTAAACTTGTCGAAACCACCTTCCGCCAGGCGGCTGAAGACGGCTTTGAAAAGAATTACGAAAAAACCAAAAAGAGCTTAAAAAAATATATCGAAACCCGCAAATGGAATTATTGATAAAGATTCACAAACCCAATAATAATAAAAACAGGGCACGGTTTTTCCGTGCCCGCTTTTCTTATTTATTTATATAATTTACATTATATTGTCATACGCCATTTCCATAACCTTCGAGAGCGCGACCGCCTCGTCAATCGTGCAGGGAATGTCTCCGCCGTTCTCAATTGCGTCAAGCCACATTTTCAGCGGTGAAGGCAGACCTTTCGGCAAAGCGGGAAAAACCCAGCCGCTTCCGGTGTTGTAACACGGCTTGTCAAGGAATCCGCCCATAAGCGCAGTGCCGTTCATTCCCGCAACCTCAACCTCAAACGGATTGTTTCCGGTTACAAATCCCGTTTCGCTTACGCCTATCGCTCCGTTCTTGTAGGTCAGGACGGTAACGGCGTTGTCTTCAACCGAGTTTACTATCATATTCGTAAATGCCGAGGCTGCCTTTACGGGCTCGCCCATAAGCCAGTTGAGAATATACATCGAGTGTGCGCCAAGGTCCATCATCGCTCCGCCGCCGCACGTCTTTTTGTCATAAAAGGTGTCGGGCAGCCAGTTTGCCGAAGCTCCGTTGTGAGCGTTTCTCATACGGCAGTATGTTATTTCACCCAGCACTCCGCTTTCAACGGTCTGCTTGAGCCACAAAAAATCGCTTCTGCTTTTCCATGGGAAAGAGATGCAGAATTTTTTGCCCGATTTTTTAACGGCGTCAGCAACTTCGAGGGCGTCCGCTTCGTTGAAGCACAGAACCTTCTCCGTAAAAATATGCTTGCCTGCATTTGCCGCTTTGATAATAACTTCCTTGTGCAGGTCGGTGGATGTGCAGACCATTACCGCGTCAACATCATTTCTCGCAAGCAGCGCGTCATAATCGCCTGTATAATCACAGCCGTATTTTTCAGCCGCTTTTTTGCCCGCATCTTCGTCCGGGTCCCAGAGGGCGGTGAATCTGCAGTTGCCGTTTGCAAGCGCCTCACGTGCATATCCGTCAAAATGAACGTGCCAGGTGCCGACCAGAGCCGTGTTAATCATAAAAGAACACTCCTTTTATAATACATTAATTATTAAGAGAGTATTGCGAGTCATATTGCGCATATATCTTGGTGAATTCATCACTGTCGCTCTTTATGCTGTTGAGATATCTGTGCGTGTCAAAACTGCCTCTGTAAAGCTCCGTTACCGCAACGGCAATGTTTGAGCAGTGGTCGGAGATTCTTTCATAGTTTGTCAGCATATCAGAAAGAATAAAGCCCATTTCAATAGTGCAGTTTCCGCTCTGAAGGCGTGAAATATGGTTGCTTCTTATCTGCGCCGTCAGACCGTCTATTACCTGCTCGAGCGGCTCAACCTTGCCTGCAAGGGCAACGTCGTTGTCAAGGTATGATTTAACAGTCAGGTTCAGAATGTCAACAGAGGCGTTCCGCAGAACCTCAAGTTCTTTTTCCGCTTCACCGGAGAAGATGATATTTTTGGTGTTGATTTCTCTTGCAACTCTCAGCAGGTTTACAGCATGGTCTCCCAGACGCTCAAAATCGCCTATGACGTGCAGCATTTTTGAAATGCGTCTGCTGTCTTCGTCAGAAAGTGCCTGTGCGGAGAGCTTTACAAGGTAGGAGCCCAGACTGTCTTCAAGCGAGTCAAGGTCGTCCTCCTTGCGCAGAATCTCATCGTCCAGCGTCTGCTCGTAGTTGTCAAGTATGCGGAAGGAGTCGAGAATCGCATCCTGTGCAATAATTGCCATCGTCGAAGTGTAGGAGTCGCACTCGCTTACGGCAACGGAGGGTGAACGAAGAAGGAGCTCGTCAAGCGAGAATATCGGTTTTTTCTCAACCGTTTCCGTCTCTTTTTCACGAATGATTTTGTTTACAAACTTAACAAGAAGCTTTGAGCACGGCATAAGAATAGCCGTAATTACAACATTGAATACCGTATGTATAAGCGCTATGTTTGCGGGGTTTGCAGTTATGGATGAAAAATGCGAGCCGAGCGCCTTGTCGGCAAAATAGTAAACAGGCAGGCATATAAGCATGCCTATAACCTTTATTGATGTGTGCACGGCGGCAACTCTTTTTGCGTTTGAGTTTGTGCCTATGCAGGAGAGCAGTGAGGTGGCGCAGGTGCCTATATTCTGACCCATAACAATCGGAATTGCCACCCCGCAGGAGATGCTGCCCGTGAGCGAAAGCGCCTGAAGAATACCGATGGAGGCGGCTGAGGACTGAATAACAGCCGTAACAACAAGACCTATAAGAACACCTAAAACAGGGTTGCTGAATTTAACCAGCATGTCGGTAAACGCCGGCATTTCGGCAAGGGGGCTTACGGATTCCTTCATAAACTCCATGCCATACATCAAAACGGCAAAGCCCGCAAAAATTGTGCCTATACTTTTCTTTTTGTCCGTCTTGCCCATCATAAGCAGAACAACGCCGATAATCGCAAGCACCGGTGAGAAGTTTTCGGGTTTCAGCATCTGTATTGCAAAATTGTCGCTGCTGATGCCCGAGAGCGACAGTATCCACGCAGTGAGCGTGGTGCCGATATTCGCACCGAAAATAACATAGAGCGTCTGCGAAAAATGCATTATGCCCGAGTTTACAAGACCTACCAGCATAACCGTAGTGGCTGAGGACGACTGCATTGCAATCGTGATTCCCGCACCTACAATCATACTGAGTATGGGGTTCGATGTCATTTTCTTCAGCGAGTTTTCGAGTCTGCCGCCGGCTAATTTTTCAAGGTTTGCCGACATAACGTTCATTCCGAAAAGGAAGAACGCAAGACCCAGCACAAGTTTGAGAATTGAGAAGAAATTCATAATTATTCCTTACCGTCAAAATATTTCTTTACGCTAAAAATCCCCGTATATTAAAACGGGGATTTGAAGTTTAAAATCAACCTCTGATTGCCGCTATGATTTTGAAGAGGTAAACAACCATTGCGGTCATCCACGCCATAACCTTTGTAAGACCGCTGATGATTTTGTTAATGTCAAGCGAGTCAAGCATGTTTGAGATAGAACCTACATCCAGTGTTGTTCCGGTGCCCGTGCCTGTGCCTGTGCCTGTTCCTGTGCCCGTTCCCGTTCCTGTTCCTGTGCCTGTTCCTGTGCCTGTGCCGGGAGTTGTGTTGCTGCCCGAACCGGATGAAGAACTGCCCGAAGAGGAGGTTGTCGAAACAGTAAGCGGAACGCTCGCAGTGTAGGCGATTGTAGCGGCAGGCGTAACGGTCTTGTCGGTAACATAAACCGTTGCCCTTATTTCAACATTACCTGCTGAGACTGCATTTACAAGGCCGTTCTGGTCAACGGTTGCCACAAGGTTGTTCGTTGACGACCATACGGGAGTGCCGTAGTCGTTTGCCGCGTGAAGTCTGTTTATAACCGCCGTTTCAACATTTGCGGTGTATTGCGAGTAGTTGCCTACGCCGAGAACGGTGTTGGGCGCTGTTACTTTGATAACGCCGCTTCTGTCAGAAATGGTAATGCTTGAATCCTGCGGAGGGTTAACGGGAGGATTGTCGTTGCCCGTGCCTGTTCCTGTGCCGGGTGTCGTTGAGGGGTTGTTGGTGCCGTTGGGAACATAGCGGAACGACTTGTCAACCGTGCCGGTGATTCCGTCAACTCTGCCGTCGTTTGTATATTGCCACATTACATATTTGCCGTCATAATTTGCGGCGGAAGCCCATGTGGCAAGCCAGATGTCATAACCGAGAAGGTTGGGGTAAAGGCGCTTTGAGAGCATATCCTTGTTTGTGTAAATCAGGGGAGTGAAGCCCTGAGAAGCAATTTTTGAGCAGAATGCGTTGCAGATTGACGTTCCTTCGCTCTTTGACAGCGTCGCAAGGTAAAGTCTGCCTGTCGGTCCGCCGTTTTTCTCGGCATATTCAAAGTCAAAAGCCACGGGAAGGTCAATGTAGTATGTAAGGTCATTGAGAACAACCTGCTCAATGAGGTATGACGCTTCCTGAGTTGCCTCGGTTGAAGATACCGCCTGACTGAAGA
The DNA here is from genome assembly GCA_016288315.1 of Clostridiaceae bacterium. Taxonomy (GTDB): domain Bacteria; phylum Bacillota; class Clostridia; order Oscillospirales; family Acutalibacteraceae; genus CAG-177. Next base: position 29,669 of record JAEEYU010000039.1, read on the forward strand.
AGTAAAGACCTACCTTGAGTCCGGCGTTGTGAGCGCCCTTGACGTTGTTGACAAATTCGGGGTCAGCCTGAACAAGGCCCTCGGAATAACCTCTGTAGCCGACTCTAATCATAACCTCGTGTATTCCCGAGGCATAAACTCTTGCCCAGTCAATAATACCGTTGTGGTATGAAACGTCGATTACGTCAATGATGTCATAACCTGTCGCAAAACGGGCGTCGTGAGTGTAAGTTGTCACATCGTCGGGCGACGGTGAAGATGCGCGTCTGCCGAATGAGTAGGCGGCAGGTGCTTCGGGGTCGTCGTCAAACGTGCCGAATACCATGGGAGTTACGCAAAGCGCAGTCAATACGCAGAGCACAACGCAAAAAAGTCTTTTAAGATTCTTTTTCATTTTTCGTCCTCCGTTTGTTTTTTTTTGTTCCTCAAAACTCAATAATAACAATCTTATTATAACATTGATTTTTTAACTAACTGTGAATTGTTTATAAATAATATAAATTTAAACATAGATTAACAGATATTATATTATATATTTTTCATTAAATCAACAATTTTATCTTCTTTTTGAAATTTTACCGCAGATTATGTTTTATTTTGTTGTAAATAAAGCCGTAATATGATAAAATCAATATATATTTTTTTCGAGGTATTTTTTATGAAAAAACTAAAACCGGCGGCACTGGTTTTACTGCTTGTAATATGTATTGCCCTGCCGTCGTGCTCATTGCCGTTCACCGTCACTCAGGCAAGGCAGACCGCACTTAAAATCGGCGTTGAAAAAATAAACGGCGGCTTCAATCCCTTCTTTGAGGGCGAAGATTTGAATTCCGTCATTATGACTCAGATGTTTGAGAGAGTTCAGCGTCAGGGCGATGAAAACCGCTTTGAAAACCTCTGCGGCAGCATTACCTATGAGTTTCTCGACGGCGGCAAGGTCAAATACACTGTCAGCATTGATGACGATATTATGTTCTCCGACGGCACATATGCCACCATTGATGACGTTATTTTCTATTATTATGTTCTTGCAGACGCCACCTACGACGGCACTCTGAGCGGCTGGTATCTCAACGATATCCAGGGCCTGAAGGCATTTTATTATGATGATAAAAACTACGAGAAAAAGCTTGCTGAAATAGAGGAGCAGACGCAGGACAAATCCGAGCGTGAGAAAAAAATTGCGGAATATATCAAAAAGAACTACTCCGACGGCATATCCGTTTCCGAAATTTCAGGCATAAAAAAAATAAACGACCGCGCCTGCACAATTATTTTCAATTCTGTAAACATAAATGCAATTTCTCAGATAAATCCGCTCATTGTTTCAAAAGCGGCATACGGAGCGGGCTATGTCAAGGGCAAAGCGGAAATAATCAAAGAGAACGCAGAGATTCCTGTCGGCTCCGGTCCTTATAAATTCAAGGTGTTCAACAAAAATTCGGGCGTCCTCACAATGACCGCAAACGAGAATTACCACAACTCTGCGCCCGGTTTTGACAGCCTGCAGTTCATTGATCTCAGTTCTAAAAAGCTTGATGCCGTTAAAGCCGTAATAAACGGCACTGCGGATATCTGCGAAACTCCCGCCGATTCGTCAAAAATGAGCGCCGTTTCATCCTCCGGTCTCCGCTATAACGTTACTGATGCTCCATACTATACCTCGATTCTTTTCAACTGCAATAATGTCGATGAAAATATGCGCAAAGGCATTATGAGCTTATCCAACTGGACGGGCGAGGCAAAAACAGATTACGACGGCTGCTTTACCGCCCTTTACAGACCGATGAGCGCCCGCTTCGGCGAATATCCGTCCGATGTAAAGGAGCCGTTCTATCCCGCCGACAGCAAGAAGGCGGCAAAATACTTTGAGGATGCGGGCTGCAAAAAAGAGGGCGAAAAGCTTCTCGACTTCGACGGCAAAGCCGTAAGCTACAAAATGGTGTGCCTCTCCGACGGCGAGGATGTTCTCTCAAAGGTTGCAAATTCGTTTGTAACAGCCCTCAAATCCACTGGCATTGAACTGAAAATTGAATTTGCAGATGAAGAAAAATATTCCGAGTCACTTAAAAAACACTCCGCCGATATGTGGTGCGGTCCCGTCTTTGACGGTGTAACCTGCGACAAATATGATTATTACCACACCGGCGGCAAACTTAATTACACCCGCTTGTCAGACCCGTCTCTTGACACGCTTCTCGAAGAAATCAGAACAAGCACCGACTACTCTGAAAGATGCGAAAAAACCGCGTCAATGCTTAAAACCGTTATGAACACGGCGGCGGAGCTTCCGCTCTATCAGCTAAAAACAATCACCGTTTACAATACAAAAGTGATTGATGAAAACTCAATTCCGCTCGATGCGGATTTACAGGGCTGCAGATTTATAATTCCGGAACTCAGACCGGTTGAAAAGTGAAAGGGGATAACAAAATGTCAAAATTACTTCCGTTAGGTCTTGCGGCAGGCGCGGCGGCATACTTCCTCAAGGGGCTCAGAGTTGACCCCGCAACGGCTGCCAGACGCGCCGCAAACGCCGTCAAGCTCTCAGTAGATGTCAGTGATAAATATTCAAACGGCGCGGCTCTGACTCCGCCTATGGGCTGGTCGAGCTGGAATCTTTTCCGCAACAAGATAAATGAGAATCTGATTTATGAAACGGCAAAAGCGCTTAAAGACAGCGGCCTTGCCGATTGCGGCTACCGCTATGTTAATATTGATGACTGCTGGCAGTCTTCAATGAGGGATGAAAACGGCGAGCTGCAAAGCGACCTCGTAACCTTCCCTTCGGGCATAAAAAACCTCGCCGAAAGGGTAAATGAGCTCGGTCTCAAGCTCGGCATCTATTCCTCAAACGGCACTCTCACCTGCGAAGATTTACCCGCAAGTCTCGGCAACGAGGCGGTTGATGCAAAAACCTTCGCAAAATGGGGAATTGAATATTTCAAATATGATTTCTGCCACAATGTTCCTATTCCCATGCGCGCCCCCTGCATCGATGCAATAACAATAAGCAGAAGCGGCTCGCAGGATGAAAAGGTTTATGCGTCCGACCTTGCCTTCCTTTCCGGCTCGGCAAAAATCGTCGATGACCCGAAGCTTCCCAGCGGCAGATACATTGACGGTCTCTCCGGCAATGCGGGCTACGCTGAATTTGTCGATATCGAAGCGCCCGAAAGCGGTGAGTATATTCTCACACTCTGCATCCGCAAAAAAAGCAACAGCAACAAATATGCCGAGATTCTCGTAAACGGCAAGGATGTTTATTCAACCACCGTTCCCGCAACAAAGGCGCCATCTTCGGAGGGCAGGCATCAGGTCAGAATCAACCTTCAGGCAGGCAAAAACACAATAAGAATCTATAATCCCATCGGCTCAAGGCAGGACAGCGCCGCAAAGCAATACACAAAAATGGGCGAAGAGCTTAAAAAAGCAACCGCCGAATATGCAAAGGCAAACGGCACTCCCGAAAAGCCGATTGTCTATTCAATCTGCGAATGGGGTCTCAATTTCCCGTGGAACTGGGGCAGCCACGCAGGCAACCTCTGGCGCACCACTCCCGATATCAAACCGTTCTGGGCTTCCGTCCTTATGATTTACGAGGTCAATGTCAACCTTTACAAGCACGCTTCGCCCGGCGCCTGGAACGACCCGGATATGCTCGAGGTCGGCAACGGCAACCTCTCTTTTGAAGAGAATAAAAGCCATTTCACCCTCTGGTGTATGATGGCGGCTCCGCTTATCCTCGGCAATGACATCCGCAAATATGTCAGAGCGGACGGCACGCCCGACAGCGACGAGCCCACTTACAGAATCCTTTCCAACAAAGATGTAATTGCCGTTGATCAGGATCCTCTCGGTATGCAGTGCCGCAGAATCAAGTCAAACGGTGTCCGCGACATCCTCGTAAAGCCCCTCGAAAACAATGAGGTTGCAGTCTGCTTCTTCAACAAGGGCTCATCACCCGCAGAAATGTCGCACAGTCTCAAAGATATTGCGTGCAGAACCTTCGTCACCCTTCCCATTGTCGATGAATATGAAGCTACCGAACTCTGGGATAAAACAACCGAAGTTTTCCGCAGCCATATCAAAGCGAGCGTTCCCGCTCACGGCGTAAAGATATTCAGAGTCAGAGCAAAATGATAAATTTCAACAACGATTATTCTGCGGGCAATTACACCGTCCCTCAGCTTGATTTAAGCCGTAAGCCCGACGCAACAGATGAAAAGTATTCTTCTCTGTATGAGCTTTCAACCGTTGATGATTCCCTGAATTATCTCGGTCATCCCGACTCCGTCCTGCTTAAAAACGGTGAGATTCTCACCGTTTTTCCGTCATCACACGGTAAGGGCGCAATAAGGGCGCGTATAAGCGCGGACGGCGGCATCTCCTATCGTAATGCGGATGAGATTATGCCCGAATCGTGGAAGAACTCACTTGAAACTCCAACCGTTTACCGCCTGACCTTTACCGACGGCAAAACGCCCGACAAGCTCGTTCTCATTTCGGGCAACCCCAAATGGGGAGATTTGCCGACGCCCGGCGGCTTCAATTATTCAATCTCCGATGATGAGGGCAGAACCTGGACGGAGTTTGAACTCTGCCATACGCATTTGAACGGCAAAAAACTGCTCTGTGTTGTTGCCATGGCGTCGCTCACGCAGTTAAAAGAAAACGGCAGATTCGTTGACAAATGGATGGCGTTTTTTCACGGCGATCCCGGCTTTGTTAATTATAAAACAATTCTTTCGTTTGAAAACGGCAAGCCGCAATGGAGCACGCCCGAACCGTATTTCACGCAATACAGGGAGATTGAAAAAACCTCGAATATGTGCGAGGTCGGGTGCATCCGTTCCGGCAAGGGCAGGGGCGACGAGCTCTGCATTATAACAAGAAGCAACACCAAAAAGTGCAATTCCCTCATTTCCTTTTCAAGAGATGAGGGCAGAACCTGGTCGGAGCCCGTCTTCGCACCGGCTGCGCTGAACGGTGAACGTCACAAGGCGGTGTATCTTTCCGACGGCAGATTATTTATAACCTTCCGCTCAATCGAGCGCTGCCCCGTAAAAGTTGAAAAATACAGCGAGCGCAAGGGCAGGGGCTGGTATTCCGAGGGCTGGATTGCCTGGGTCGGCACCTATGATGACCTCAGAAACGGCAGAGAAGGGCAATACAGAATAAAAATTGCCCACACCTATCTGGCCGGTCAGACAGAACCTCAGACCTGTGCAAATTCCGATGTCGGCTACTGCGGCAATGTCGTTCTTCCCGACGGCAAAACGGTTGTCACTTCAACCTACGGCGCCTTCGGCAAACTCAACTCCGACGGCACTCTCAAAACCTATGTCGCCTCCAAACGCATAAACATCAGCCTGACCGACGAACTCGTTGAAAAAATGAAGAACAGCAGATAATTTCTGCTTCGATTATTAATAAAACCACATATTAAAATATAAAAAACGGCGGGATGTTTACATTCCGCCTCTGTTTTTATAATTATCATTTATCAATGTTTATACTCTTATAATTCTTTCTGTCATTCCGATATGTTTTTTTGTCATTCTGAGCCGCAGGCGAAGAATCTGATTCTGGTTTTACTGCAAACGAAAAGCATAATAAATGTGTAACAATTCTTTACTAAATCGTCTTATTAGTGAGATCTCAAATAACCCTCGAAAGGAGGCGTGCTCTTGAACAAAGATTTTGTTCTTCGCATTTACGATGAATACGCGCAGGATGTTTTCAGATTTGCTTATTCTTTTCTTAACTCCTATCACGACGCACAGGATGTCGTTCACAACCTTTTTCTCAGACTGCTTAAAAACAACTACAGAATATCTGAGGGCAAAGAGAAAAGTTATATTCTGAAAATGACCGCAAATCTTTGCAAAGATTATCTTAAATCGGGAGCAAAACAAAGCGAAAAGCCGTTTGAGGTTTTACCCGAAACAGAAAAAGCGGCAGAAGATTGTTTTGAAAATTCAGAGTTGATTTTCGCACTTGAAACCCTGCCCGAAGAATACAGAACGGTTATTCATCTGCACTTTTACGAAGACCTGACCGTAAAAGAAACGGCACGGGTTCTGAAACTTACTCAGTCGTGCGTGTCAATGCGCCTTACAAGAGCAAAGTCAATGCTTAAAGAACTGCTGAAGGAGGACGAAAATGAAACAGAAGTATAATGAAGAAATAAAAAAATTAAAACTCAGCGAAACCGATTTTTATTCGGAACGTAATCAAATTGAAAACCATGCCGGTGAAACGGTAAAAACAACACAGCGTAACTTTAAACCTCTCGCTGTTGCCGCATCAATAGCAATTATAGTCGCAGTTGCCTTTTGCTTCCCGCAGGTGAGAAGCTTTTCCTACGATACGGTAAAAACCATAAAGTATATGCTGACTTTCTCGGACGGAACAAAATTCGAACTTGAAACAGCGGAAAATTATACCGCAATATCCGTTGAGGAAGTGCCCGAAGCGAACTTTTTCTCTGTTGAAGAAGGCAAGCTTTATTTTGAGTTTGAAGGTATGCACGACGACATAACCGATACAGTTAAAAAAGACGGTTATTTCAGGTTTGAAATAACCCGTGAAAGCGGCAAATCGGTTTTGTTTATCGGCGGTGAAAACGGTCAATACGGTTGGTGCGAACTAGTGTTTGACAAAGACGGCAAATACGTAACAAACCGTATGAATATTCCGGCTGTCAACAACGATAATGGCAATCCGAAATGGCTCGATGAAGCACTTCATATCGAGGGCGTTCCCACCGGCAATCCGGAATATGATTTTAAAACCGAAAACAAATAAAAAACCAAACCCCGTTTGCATTTCTGCAAACGGGGTTTTAAACTGCGTCATATTATTCCCAGGGGAATTTATACTGTGTAAGACCGAGCTTGTCGCGGATTCCGCTGACTTCCGCCTGAACCGCCTCTGTGATGGGAACGCCCTTGTCTTTTCTGTCAAGCCATACAAGGTATTCCTTCTCGCCTGCGGTGTAGATTCTCTCTGCGCCGGGCGCCTTCTTTGAAGCGCGGATTGTGCGCAGAAT
>JAEEYU010000005.1 GCA_016288315.1 Clostridiaceae bacterium
CCCCGCCGCTTGAGGTACGTCTTTGCGGACGGCGCGAATCGCCCGACGGTCTGTTATTCTTTTGCGCCGCCATATCGTCGTCCGCCTTTCTTTGAGATTTTATACGTTTCCCGACGGCGGGAGCAAGCTCTTGCCTGAGGGCGCAGGGCACACGCGGCTCTGACAGTCCCCCGGCCCGTCATTCGCTACCGCGTCCCCCGCTTCGCTGCTCCGCCATACCCTGTTTTGAGTTTTTTCAAATGAAGTTACCGTTTGCACCTCATCCGTCAGCTGCGCTGACACCTTCCCCTCAAGGGGAAGGCGGGCGAATGATATTCGCCCCTACGGTTGCAGGGGAATTGAGATATGGACGGAGACCCTCTCCGTCACGGCTGCGGCGAGCCACTGTTACGCCTGCCGGGTCGGTCGGCGATTTTGATTTGCAGAGGGGGGAGGAGATTCTTCGCCTGCGATAAGAGATCCTTCGCTTCGCTCAGGATGACAGGTCAGGGGTTAGATTTTAGGTGATAGGTGGTAGGTGTAAGGAGTCAGAGTCGGGTTTAGGATATCGGGATTTATAAATTATGAAACCCGGCGGTTTAGTTGAACCGCCGGGTAAATTTTATGTTTCAGGGGTTTATTGGGCAGTCACTCATAAACCGGTATTGGCTTTTACATTAAACCAAAAGCCGCATAACATTGTCAGAGTTGTTTACCGGACAAACAGTCCGCTCTTACAAATCTTCCTTGTTATGCGGCTCTTTTTTTGCGTGAAAACTGCTTTGCAACTTTCGGGTGGCTGCGCTTATGCAGGGGTGGTTTTAAAGGGGTTATTTAGCTGATTATGCGTAAAGTTTGCCGATTATGCGGTTGGCGAGTGGGGTGGGGAGGTGTTTGACGAGGGCGACGACGGTTTTGTATTGCAGACCGATTGTATATATCGGGCGGACCTTGCTTTTAAGGGCTTTTGCCGCGATGAAGGCGCCCGCTTTTTCGGGCGGCATTCCGTTTCGTTCGTCGTTCTCCATTCTCGAGACGCTTTTTTCTATTCTGCCCTCATAGATGTCGTCGCCTTCTTTTATTTTATCGCGCGCATCGGTAAAGCCCGTGCTGATGTCGCCGGGCTGAACGGCGCACACGGTGATGCCGAAGGGGCGCACCTCATTGGCGAGGGCGAGGGTGTAGCTGTTGACAGCCGACTTTGTTGCAGAGTAATATGCCTGGAACGGGAGGGCAACGGGAGCGCCGACGCTGCTTAAATTGACTATTCTGCCGCCGCCCTGTTTTCTCATAACCGGGAGAACGCAGCGGTTGACATTGACCATACCGAAGAAGTTTACGTCAAAAAGGCGTTTTGCGTCCTCTGTTGAGGTGAATTCTATTGCGCCGGAGATGCCGAAGCCCGCATTGTTGACGGCGATATCTATTCTGCCCTCTTTTTGCATAATGAGGTCAACGGCGTTTCTGACCGCCTGCTCGTCGGTGACGTCGGCGGAGATGTGGTTCATACCCCCGACGCCCTTTTCGCGGCGGCTGAGTTCATAGACGGTGCAGCCCTTTTTGATGAGAGCGAGCGCCGTCTCTCTGCCTATGCCTGAGGTTCCACCTGTTACGAGAACAATCTTATTCATATTACTGCTCCAGGATTTTGCCTGTTTTTATGTTGAAAACGAACTTTTTGTTTTCGCCGTTTTCGATATATTTAATTTCGATGACTTCTTTGTCTGTGTGATAAGCGGAGACAATCTGCGCCTTGCTGCCTGCGAAGAACTCCCTGACGAGTTTTATCTCTTCATCTCCGTAGTCGCCCGCATTGTCGCTGACGAAAAGCACGTCGCCGCAAAGACTGTTGACCTTGCCGAGCAGATATTTCTGCTCTTTTGTGAAGGTGAGGTTGTCATCGCGCAGGAAGAAAACGTCTGGGTCGTTACAGAAGACTCTGCCGTTTAAATGGCGGCGGAAAATGGAGTTGTTTATGGCGTTTTGCGCCGAGGGAACCTCGCGGTTGACGCCGAGCTTGTTGTAGAACTTGCCGCCGTAAACGAGGTCAACGTCGCAGCTTATGCGGCAGGCGTCAACAACGCCGAAGGAGGGACCGAGCGGAACGCCGCAGCCGAGGAAGAGCTTGTCTTCGCCGACGCATTCGCGCAGGAAATCCATCGCCTCGCACATAATCTGACCTCTCGACTTGCCGTTTCTCGGGTGAATCGCCTCGGAATAGAGGAAGTCGAGTTTTACCATATCATAGCCCCAGTCGTGAAGGATGACGTCGAAGAAGTGTTTTATGTGCTCCCGGACCTCGGGGTTATACATATCTATTGTGTAGGCGCCGCCCCAGGCGAAGCAGCCCCATTCGGGCTTGCCGCTTGCGTCTCTGATGAGCCAGTCGGGGTGCTCCTTGGCGGTTTTTGAAACCCTCTGCACGGAGAACGGGGCAACCCAGATGCCTGCGAGATAGCCCTTTTCGTGGACCTTCTCCGCTATGGATTTCATACCGTTGGGGAATTTTTCGGGGTCAACGTCGAGCCAGTCGCCCACGAAGGTTTCGTAGCCGTCGTCAATCTGGAAAATCGAGACGGCGTCTTTGACTCTGTCAAGACCGTTGAGGTCGCGCAGAATTATTTTCTCATCTATTTTCTGGAAGTAGTTATACCATGAGGTGTAGCCGCTCAGGTGCTCTATGCCGGGCTTGCGAAGGTTCATGCCGCCGAAGTAGGCGTCAAAAACCTCGTCGTAGCCGCCGCAGAAGCGCACGACATTGAGAAGCTCGTAATCGGCAGATGTTACCGCGCCCTCGACATCCTTGACGATTGAGAAGGTGCTTTTGTTTGTATCAATGGCAAAGACGGTGTAGCCGGTGCGCTCGTTCATCGAGCCGAGCAGCTCCAATGTGTCGCCGTTCCTGAAATATGTGTAGGTGCAGGAGTGAAAAGCGCCCTGCCTGCGGTAATCGTCAAAGAACTGATAGTCGCCCGACATTGTGGCGAGGTGCTTTGTGAAACGGCTGATATTCGCGAGCGGCGAGATGCCGTTCTGCCTGTCGTTTTTGTAAACCTCGGGGGTGGTGGACCAGGACTGGAAGCCGTTTGCGAAAAACGCCTCCTTTTCGCCCATTGTTCTTTTAGCGTTGAGGCAAAACGAGACGAGCTCAAGCTCCTTTTTGGGGTGAAGAACGCAGAGAATTCTGCCCTCATCAACCGACATTTCAAGAGAATAATCGTCGTTTTCGGTGACGTTGCTGACGTTTTTTATGCCGTTCGCCCTGTAGGCGAGAACGGGTCTGAATTCATACATTGGTAAGACCTCCGTTGTGTAATGGTTCTTTTCAGTCAACGGTTACGGTGCCGTCTTCATCGACGGTAATCTGCATGCCGTCTTTGACATAATCGAGGAACTCCTGACCGAGGCAGTCAACGGTTACCATCGGCTCGTCGCAGAAGTTGGCGGCAAGAATCGCGCCTGCGGCGGCGAGAGAGTCGATGTGCTCCGAGAAGAGCAGGCAGGCGGGGCTTTTGCCCAGCGCCTTTGCGCAGTAGAGCACCATTCCGCCGGTGGTGGAGCCGATGGTCTGGGGCAGGCAGAGCGCCTTGCCGAGCATCGGCTTGCGGTAGAGGTCTTTGTTGTTCTGGTCGTCGCACTCGGTCTGCTTGTATTTGCTGCCGAGAACAGGAATTTCGCCGAACTGGAGTGCGCCCTGGAAGGAGGCGAGGGTGTTGAATCCGCCGTGTGAAACAAGGGCGGGAGCGGTGCATTTGCCTGCAACAACGGGACGTCCTTTAAACTGTTTCATCTTATTTTACCTCCTTTGTGATTATATCCAGAATCTGCTCGCTTCTGTAATAGCGCGAGGTTGTGTAGGTGCGAAGCTTGTTTGAGCAGGTGATTACGTTTTTGGATTTGCAAAGCGGGTTGTTCATATACATAAGCGGGCAGATGTAGCTGAGGACAACGCCGCAGTCTTTGAGAACCTTTGCCTTCGGGGTTTTGTTAAACGCCTCGACAACTCCGGGCGCGGAGGTGAAAACGGTGGGAACGCTGACTTTTTTGAGCCCGTTCTTTTTGAGCGCGGCTGAGACGTTGTCGGTCCATTCGTTTAACTGTGCGAGCGAGAGGTGGGGGCAGCCGACAAAGCAGAGCTGCGGCTTTCCGTCGGGATTCTTCCACATAACGGGGTAGTTGTTCTGCACGCGCTCGAGCTCGGCGTCATCAATGACATAGACCTTTGCGTCGGGGGCGATAAGCGACTCGCCCTGTTCGACCGCCTCGGGAGTGAGATTTGCTATATGGTAGAGACCTACAGCGCCGTTTGAAGCGGTGGCGGCGCCGAAATCCTTGAGATAAGCGCAGGCATCGCCGTCAAGCTCGGTGCCGAGCCATTTGTCGAGCCCTCTGACATAGGGGACATCCTCCATAACCTTCATGCCGATTGCGGAGCCGAGAACCTGCGCCTCGGGTTTTTTGGTTGTGTTGACTTCGACAATCCAGGTGGCTTTTCTGCCCTCGTCGGTGAGCAGGCCGAAATAAGGAACATAGCCCGTGATTGAGCCGAAGAGCTCGATTATGCCGGAGTTGCGGTTGCATCTTGCGCCGAGAACGGAGTTTGCGTAAACAACAGCGGAGGATTCCGCCCACGAAAGAATCTCGCCTTTTTCGGGTTTGTTGCCGACCTCGTCAAGGTAGCAGGCGCAGGTGTAGGCGTCTTTGCTGAGCAGGCCGAGCTTTTCAAGCTGGGCGTCGTAGCTGCCCTGCATGGAATACATAAGCTTGTTGAAAACGATGTTTTCGAGGAAGCTTGCGGGCACGTTTTTGTCAAGCGGTTTGGGGTCAACCGAGAACTTCTGACCCGAGAGGGCGTTGCCTTCAATCAGGGTGTCGAGCAGGTCATAGACGGGCTTCATAACCTTGAGACCGAAGCTTGTGACAAGGTGCCCCATTTTGCTTGTGACGGGAACCATTTTTTCGGCTCCGAACGCCTCGCCATACATAACAAGGGTTTTCATCGCCTTTGCGACCGCCTCGCCCTTTGAACCGTTGAGCAGCGCCTCCTGCTCGGGAGTGAGAGTCATTTTGTAATCCATCGCTGTCATTTCCTTTCATCAGAAGATTAACATTATTATAATAACATTATTTTTAGTTTGTTTCAATAATATTAAAGAGCAAAAATGCGGGCTGAAAATTGTGTAAATATACAATAACGGCAGAGCGGGCGCTCTGCCGTTATTTTTTGTTGCTTTTATATTCGGTTTAATTGTTCGGGTTCAGTTCGATCGGGAGATTCTTTGATTGTGTGTGAGATCCATCGCTTCGCTCAGGATGACAGGTGGTTTTTGATTAAATGCAGTTTTTGACCCTTCCGTCTCGCCTGCCGGCTCGGTCGGCGCTTCTGCTTCGCAGAGGTGTCCACCGGACACCCGCGCCCCTGCAAGGGGAGGCTAATGAGGAACTCCGGACGGCGTTCCCTGCGGGTGTCGCCTGCGGTGACGACACCTCATCCGGCTTCGCTGTGCTCAACCACCTTCCCCTCGGAGGGGAAGGCAAGGAAGAGATTCTTCGTCGGGAGATGAGATTCTTCGTCTTCGGCTCAGAATGGGAGGTTAGGTATTAGATTTCAGGGGTCAGGAGTCAGGTTGTGGGGCAGGATGACAAAGGACTCCCCCGGAGGAGGAGTCCGCAGAAGATTATTTGTTTGTGAATCAGAAGAAGAGTTTGTCGGTTTTGGGGACGAGGTCGCAAAGGGTGTTTTTGCAGAATTCGACAAGGCGGGCTTTGTAATCCTCGTCTTCCTTCGCCTTTCTTATTGTTCTGCGCAGGATGCGGGCGTAGCAGATAATCGCCGACATATTCTCGATTGACTGCAGGGCGTTTTCGTCATCCGTTTCAAAATACGCCCTGAGCGTTGTGCGCCAGAAGAGTTTTGCGTTTTCGCGGGGGATGCCGAGGAATTTTTCAACATTTGCGGGGTCGATGCAGCTGAAGCCGACGTATGCCGCAAAGATAGCTGAAAATTCAAACACGGGGTGACCCATTGCGAGGGTATCCATATCGATAAGCAGGTTTTCGCCGTTCTGCCTCATTATATTCTTTATGTGGTAGTCGCCGTGAAGCATATTGAGCGTGTCGGGCACGTCTTTTACGAGGCGGACGAGCTTTTCGCCGACATCTTCGGGAAGATAATCGCGGCAGAATTCAGCCCATACAACCGCCTCGGCTTTTTTATCGGGCAGTTCGCCGGGCTTTAAATGAGTTGAGTGAATTGTGTGAAGAATATCAACGCTCTGCTTTGCGAGATCCTTGGTCATTGAGGGGTCGGCAGCAATAAGCTTTGCAAAGGATTTTGCGTTGAGAAGCTCGAAGACCGAGCCGTAGAGGTCGCCCACATGGACGACGTCATAGGGGATGGCGGTCGGAACGCCCATAACGAACGCCTTGCGGGCAAGTTCGCGCTCGTTTTTGATTTCATCAAGGGCGTCGTGGTTTTTGTAAACCTTGACGACGGTGTCTTCATCAATGCGGTAAACCTTGCCGTTCGCACCCTCTCCGATAACCTCGCAGCCGTCTATGCTCAGCTTGCGGAACGCCTTTGTGATATCCATCATCTCGGTGAAGCCGGTCATATCGAAGATATCATAAACCTCGGGCGAGCAGTTGATTACCTTTGTTGAGGGATTGTCTTTTTTGATACGCAGAACAACGCGCAGACCCGCGCTCGAAATGTATTCGAGTTCCGCCGCATCAAGCGTGAGGTCGCCGTCAAAGGCGCCGATTTCTTTTTTTAACTCCTCCTCGACCTGAGGGGCGTTTGAAGAACTGATTCTTCCGCTGAGTTTTACGGTTAAACTTTCGCTCATTTTTTATCTCCCGTTCTTAAATATTGTCAAATATGAAGTGGAAAAGCCGGTCATACTCCCTGTATGCGGGGAAGTCTTTAAGCTCCGACGTGTATTCCAGCACGGTTTGGTGATACCATTTTTGCTCGGACACATCGGTGACGTTGAATTTTTCGAACGCCGCCTTGCCTTTTTTTTCAAAATCGCCTGCCAGCGCCCTTATATTGGAGAGCTTGTCGGCGACCCAGAGGATTTTTGTGTTTGTGCCGGCCGTGCGGAGCACCTCCAGACTTTCGACCTTGCGGATTTTCCAGCTCTCTGAAGGCGACATCTCCGGACGCTTATTTTCGGTTTCGTGCTCGACGAGCAGAGCTATTTCGGGCCCGAAGTTTTCAAGAATATCCTGTGCGGTAACATCGGTGTCTTCAACCGTGTCGTGCAGGAGAGCCGCGCAGATGACATTTTCATCCTTGGTCATGGACGACGCTATTGCGGCAACCTCGAACGGATGCAGAACGTAGATTCCGCCGTCTTTGCGCTTCTGCCCGGCGTGCGCCTTTACGGCGAAATCCACCGCCTTTTCAAACATTGTCATAAATATCAACCCCCTCCCTGAGGACATATATTTTAATTATATTTGATAAAGCAAAAATGTCAATAAAAAGCGGAAACAAATCTTTATATAAAAGAAAATACGGAGAGGAGAAGGGGGAAGATGTATAATTCAAAATCTATATATTTCATATATAAATTAACTATTGACAAATATAAATACTGTGATAAAATCGACTTAAACTGTTAAAAATAACACATTTTAACACAAAAATTTGTTAAAACAAGGACGGAGGATGAGACGGTGAGTGTTCACAGAAGAGAAAGAGTTCTTGAGATTCTGCGTGAAAACGGCTTTGTAAAGCTGCACGACCTTGAAAAGGAGTTCCCCGACTATTCGAGCATGACGCTCAGGAGAGATATAGAATTCCTCGAAAACATAGGCGAGGCGCAGAAGGTGCGCGGCGGTGCCAAATATGTGGGCAGCCGCAACGGAGTTGAGGACATCTACGAAATACGCGAAATCAAAAACAAGGCGGCGAAGGAGCACATCGCCTCCGTGGCGGCGGGCTACGCTGAGACGGGCTGCTCGGTTTATCTTGACTCGGGCACGACGGGTATGATGATTGCAAAGCTTCTGCCCGACACGCCGTATTTTATTCTCACGAGCGGACCGAACGTGGCGGTTGAAATCTCAAAGAAATTCAAGCCCTCCGTTACGCTTGTGGGCGGACTTATGAACAGGGTTACGCTCTCTGTTTCGGGAACGCAGTCGCTGGATTTCATCAAGGATTTCAACATAGAAATCGCCTTTGTGGCGGCATCCGCCTTCTCGGAGGAGGACGGCTTCACCGTAGGCAACAGCAGCGAGTGCGAATTAAAGCGAGCAGTTGTCAAAAAGGCGAAAAAGGTGATTATGCTGTGCGATTCGGCAAAATTCGGCAAGAGCATGCCCTACACCTTTGCATCGCTTGACGACGTTGACGTGCTGATAACCGAAAAGGAGCCGTGCGAAAAAATCAAAGACGCGGCAGAGAAGACGGGCACGTCGGTAGTCTGGTAAAGACGGGCGCACCGAAAAAAGGACAGTAATTCGCAATAATAAGGAATGCCGTTTACACAAAGGAAGCGGCACAGGAGGAAATATATATGGCAACACCGGTAATGATGCCGAATGTAGGCATAACGGTTGAGACCTGCGTTCTTACCAAATGGATGAAGAACAAGGGTGAGACGGTCGAAGAGGGAGAGGTTCTTTTCACCTACGAGACGGACAAATCCACGCTCGAGCAGGAGGCCCCCGTTTCGGGGACGGTGCTTGAGATATTCTTCGGCGAGGACGCCGACGTGCCCGTTATGACAAACGTGTGCGTAATAGGCGCACCCGGCGAGGACGTTGAAGAGTTCAGACCGGGAACGGCGGACAAAAAAGAGGAAGAGGCGGCACCCGCAAAGCAGGAGACGCCCGCGCCTGCGGCACAGCAGAGCGCACCTGCGCCGGCTCCCGTTATGCAGACGGGCTTTATAAAGGCATCGCCCAGGGCGAAGGCGCTTGCGGAAAAGAGAGGGGTAAACCTCAGATTTGTCAGCGGCACGGGACCCGACGGCAGAATAATCGAGCGCGACGTTTTTGCGGCGGCTCAGGGCTCGGGCTTGAGCTGCAGAGAGAGCGGAGGCGCGGCGCCCGCAGTTGAATATGTTGACGAGAAGATGAGCGTAATACGCCGCACGATAGCAAAGCAGATGAGCGCATCCCTCCAGACGGCGGCTCAGCTGACGCACACGCTCTCGTTTGACGCCACCGACATTCTCGCCTTCCGCAAGGGAATTAAATCCGGCGAGATTCAGGGCTACGGCAACATCACGCTCAACGATATGATACTTTATGTTGTTTCGAGAACGCTGGCAAAACCCGAGCACAGGGCTTTGAACGCTCACCTGCTCGAAAACGATATTATGAGATATTTCAGCGGTGTTCACATGGGTGTGGCGGTTGACACGGACAGGGGGCTTATGGTTCCCACGCTGTTTGACTGCGACAAAAAGCCGCTCAACAAAATCTCCGAAGAGGCAAAGGCGCTCGCCGCAAAGTGCAGGAACGGCTCTGCCCTGCCCGACGATTTAAAGGGCGGAACATTTACCGTCTCAAATCTCGGCGCTTACGGAATTGAGCATTTTACACCCGTTATAAACGTTCCGCAGACGGCGATACTCGGCGTAAACACGATAACTACGCAGATTAAGGCGGTAAACGGCGGAATTCAGACATATCAGGCGATGGGGCTTTCGCTGACCTACGACCACAGGGCGGTTGACGGCGGTCCCGCCTCGAGATTCCTCTCGGAGCTCAAGGCGACGCTTGAAAACTTCACCGCATTCCTCAGGGAACAGGAGGGCTGATAAATGGAACTTTATGATCTTGTTGTGCTCGGCGGAGGTCCAGCCGGCTACAATGCGGCGGAAAAAGCCGCCGCGGCGGGGCTTAAAACCGCAGTTATTGAGAAAAACGCTCTCGGCGGCGTCTGCCTCAACGAGGGTTGCGTGCCTTCAAAATCGCTGCTTTATTCCGCAAAGATTTTTGACTACGCAAACCACGGCGAGCAATACGGCGTTACGGTGACTGGCGCTCAGATTAATCAGGGCGCGGTTATCGAACGCAAGAACAGGGTTGTCAGAACCCTCGTGGGCGGAATCGGAATGAAGATGAAAAAGCTCGGCGTTACCGTTATAACGGAGAACGGCGAGATTACGGGCAGGAATGCGGACGGCTTCTGCTTAAAGGCGGGAGAACGTGAAATCTGCGGCAGAAACCTGCTTATAGCGACGGGCTCGGCTCCCGTTGTGCCACCCATCCCCGGCCTTCGCGAGGGGCTTGAGACGGGCTTTGTGATGACGAATAAAGAGATACTCGATCTGACTGAAATACCCGCAAAGCTGGTTGTTATCGGCGGCGGCGTGATCGGGCTTGAGATGGCGTCATACTACAACTCCGTCGGTTCGGACGTTACGGTTGTTGAAATGCTCGGAAAGATAGCGGGTCCGACGGACGCGGAGATTTCGGAAATTCTTAAAAAGAATTATGAGAAGAAGGGCGTTAAGTTCATGCTCGGCTGCAAAGTAACCGCAGTTGAAAACGGCGCCGTTGTTTATGAAAACGCAAAGGGTGAAAAGCTGACAGCGCCTGCGGACAAGGTGCTGTGCTCCATCGGCAGACGCGCGGTAACGCAGGGCTTCGGACTTGAAAAGCTCAATGTTGAGCTTGACAGGGGCGCAGTTGTTACAGACGCGCGCATGAGGACGAACGTTGCGGGAGTTTACGCCGCAGGCGACGTAAACGGCAAGGTTATGCTCGCCCACACCGCCTACCGCGAGGGCGAGGTTGCGGTAAACAATATTCTCGGCAGACGGGATGAGATGAGATACAACGCCATACCCTCCGTAATCTACACGAACCCCGAGACCGCCTGCGTGGGATATACCCTTGAGCAGGCGAAGGAGAAGGGCTTTGACGCACAGTGCGTGACGCTCTCCATGAGATATTCGGGCAGATATGTTGCCGAAAACGAGGGCGGCGACGGCATAGTCAAGGTTGTGTATGACAAAAAGTTCAGCAGAATCCTCGGCGTGCACATGATCGGAAATTACGCCTCCGAGATAATTTACGGAGCGGCGCTTATGATTGAGACGGAGATTGACATTGACAGTCTTAAAGAGCTCGTTTTTCCGCACCCGTCGGTGTGCGAGGTTATAAGAGAAGCGCTGTTTGAGGTTTAAGGAAGATTCTTCGCCTGAGGATGCAGGGGATTCGGTTATATGAGATCCTTCGCTGCGCTCAGGATGACAGGGAAAAAGCAGAAAAACAAACCTTTGAAACAGCAAAAAGACAAAGCAGAAAAAAAGCAACAAAATGACAAAACCGCCGGAACAATCACTCATATTACTCATTTGACAAGGAGATAATGATATGCCAAAATCACAATTTGTTAATCCCGCGCCCCAGTTTGAGAAGAGAACGATATCTCTCAAGGACATCCCCGTGTGCGCCTATGACAGGACGCTTGAGGAGGAGAAGGCGAATTACACAAACGAAGACCTTATCGGAATGTATGCCGACATGGCGGCTATCCGTGAGTTTGAGACCATGCTGCTGACAATCAAGCAGAAGGGCAACTACAACAACAAGGAGTTCACCTACCCCGGACCCGCACACCTTGCCGTAGGTCAGGAGGCGACAGCCGTAGGTCAGGCATACACGCTTGATGTTGACGACTACATCTTCGGCACGCACCGCAGCCATCACGAGGTTATTGCCAAGGCGTTCTCGGCGATTAAAAAGCTGAGCGACGACGAGCTGCTTAAAATCATGCAGGAATACAACGACGGCAAAAACTACGAGGTTGTCAAAAAATACACGAAATCAAACGGCGACGTGAAAGAGATGGCGAGGGAGTATTTTATCTTCGGTCTGTGCTGCGAGCTGTTTGCCAAGGATATGGGCTTTTCGCGCGGTCTGGGCGGCAGCATGCACGCCTTCTTCCTGCCGTTCGGAATCTTCCCGAACAATGCGATAGTCGGCGGAGCGGCTCCGATTGCGACGGGCGTTGCGCTCTACAAAAAATGCAACAAAAAGAAGGGCATAGTAGTTGCAAACGCCGGTGACGGCGCGGCGGCTAGAGGCCCCGTATATGAGGCGATGACCTTCGCTTCGATGGACCAGTTCAACGATTTGTGGGAGGACGGTTACAAGGGCGGACTTCCGATTATCTACAATTTCAACAACAACTTCTACGGCATGGGCGGTCAGACAAAGGGCGAGACCATGGGCTACGAAGAGGTTGCGAGACTGGGTGCGATAAACAAGACGGGCATGCACGCCGAGAGAGTAAACGGCTGGAACGTGCTTGCGGTTATAGACGCATACAAGCGCAAAAAGGCGCTGCTTGAAAAGGGCGAAGGCCCCGCTCTGCTTGAGCTTGTAACCTACAGATTCTCGGGACATTCGACATCCGACGCGAGTTCCTACAGAACAAAGGAAGAGGTTGAGGAGTGGCAGAAATACGACCCGCTCACCGCATTCCCGAAGCAGCTTGCAGAGGCGGGCGTTGCGACGGCGGAAGAGCTTGAAAAGCTCAACGAGGCGGTAATCGACCGCAACCGCAGGATGTTTGACCTTGCCTCCGACCTGAGCGTTGCTCCCTACACGGACTACAGCGAGCACCCCGATTTTATTGAAAACGTTATGTTCTCGAACAAGAGAATCGAGAAGATGGACGACCGCCCGGTTGAGGTCAACCAGACGAAGGAAGAAAACGAGAGATATCAGAAGATAGCGAAGCTTTCACGATCGGCTTTCGGTCCCGACGGCTCGCTCCTGCCGAAGATGAGGGTTTACAACATCCGCGACGGTCTGTTTGAGGCGATTGCGGACAAATACTACGAGGACCCGACGCTCATCAGCTACGGCGAGGATGTGCGCGACTGGGGCGGCGCATTTGCCGTTTACAGAGGCCTTACAGAGGCGCTCCCCTACCACCGCCTTTTCAACTCCCCCATTGCGGAGAGCGCGATTGTCGGCTCGGCAGTCGGCTACGCGCTTGCGGGCGGCAGAGTAATAACAGAGCTTATGTATTGCGACTTCATCGTCTGCTCGGGCGACGAGGTATTCAATCAGATGGCAAAATGGCAGGCAATGAGCGCGGGCAAGCTCAACATGCCCTTCGTTCTGCGTGTTTCGGTAGGTATGAAATACGGCGCACAGCACTCACAGGACTGGACTTCTCTTTGCGCTCACGTGCCCGGTCTGAAGGTTATCTACCCGGTTACTCCCTACGACGCAAAGGGACTTATGACGGCGGCTCTCAACGGCACGGACCCCGTAGTCTGCTTCGAGAGTCAGAAGATTTACGACATGGGCGAGCGCTTTGTTGAAGGCGGCGTTCCCGAAGGCACATACGAGGTTGAAATCGGCGAGCCCGCAATCCGCAGACAGGGCAGCGACCTTACGATTCTTACAATCGGTCCGACACTCTACACGGCGCTTGAGGCGGCGGAGAAGCTTGAAAAGGATTTCGGCGTGAGCGCAGAGGTTATTGACGCGAGAAGCGTTGTGCCCTTCAACTACGAAAAGGTTGTTGAATCCGTAAAGAAGACGGGCAGAATCCTGCTGGCAAGCGACGCCTGCGCAAGGGGCAGCATCCTCAACGACATGGCGCAGAACATAACCTCGCTGGCGTTTGACTACCTTGACGCACCGCCCGCCATTGTAGGCGCGCAGAACTGGATTACCCCCGCTTCGGAATATTCGAAGGAGTTTTACCCGCAGGTCGGCTGGTTCCTTGACGCGATTCACGAGAGGATTCTCCCGCTGGAGGGCTACACCCCGCAGAAGAGCTACAGCGACACCGAGCTTTTGCGTAAAGCAAGGAAGGGCGTATGATATGATAAAAAGCACGGCTTGACAAAGCCGTGCTTTTTTGGCGGAGTTTTTTGTTTGTTAAATGAGGTTCTTTGCCTGCGGGTAAGGATGACAGGTTAGGTGGCAGGAGTTAGGTTTTAGGTGTTAGGAGTTAGGTTTTAAACAGCAGGGGTCAGATGCGGAACGCAGTCCGGCGTTCCTTACGGGCGTCATCTGCGGTGACGATACCTCATCCACCGCAAGCGGTCCCCCTTCCCCTCAAGGGGAAGGCTACCCTTCCGTATTGACCGCTTGCGGTCAAGCCACCTCCCCTATGAGGGGAGGCTACGGGGGACGAGATCCTTCGCTGCGCTCAGGATGACAGGAAAGCGGAAATATAACATTTGAAATGTTAAACATTATAATATTGATTAATATAATATTCTAATATATAATTATTTAATAACGCTGAAAATTTAACAATTATGTTTATTAAAAACAGGGGGTTTTTAAATGAAAAAAACACTTAAAATGCTGTCCTTACTGTTAATTGCACTTATACTCATTTCGACAATCAGCGTCGGAGTTAATGCCGATACTGCAGCTGAAGATGTTGCAATAACAATAACCACCGACAAAACAAATTATTCCGCTACAGATACGGCCAATGTTTCGGTTACGGTAGAAAACAAAAGCGGCGAAGATCTGAAAAATACAGTTATTTATGTTGATGCAGACAACTGGATGCTTGCAAAGGGAAACAACTCCAACATTCTTGAAACCGGAAAATTGGAAAAAAACGAAGCGGTGACGCTGACTTTCAGCTGTGTAGTTAACCGCAAAGCGAAGGGTCTGGGGTTGTTTGATAAAATAATACTGTTCTTTGTGCAGATTTTCAGCAGACCGTCGGAATTCAAAGATATCGGCAGTGTCGGCGGCTCTTGTGTCAAAGCTTCAAAAGTTGTCAGTCACGGTGGTGTGAAGGTAAACATCAATGCGAGTTGTTATTATAATGACGAATGGTATATTGAACCCCTGCAAAGAAGATTGACAGAAATGGAACAGCAGGCAGTTCTCAGCTACAGCTACGACAACGAAGGCGATTGTTTCTACACCGATGACAAAGACTGCTGGCAATATGGCTTAAGCTATAACGAAGTTTATGACCGGGCGGCAGGCTTCTCGGTAATGTTTATCGACAAGCTCAGAATCCGTTTTGACTATGAAGACACTGCATATATGATTCAGCTCTGGAAGGGTCAGTATGGCTGGGTTTTCGTCGGTGGTGAAATCGGTGTTTACACAACCGACCAGTTCAAGACCGCACAGATTGATGGGGCAAGTCTCAACCGCTATAACTGCGCAGACAAGTCCGATTGGCTTGATATGAACATGGATATCTATTGGGATAACAATAAAAACGGTAGCTATGATAAAATACTTACAAGGCCTTACACCAAGTATTGGTGGTGCACGGGCTTCAAGTTCGGCACTCTCAACAGATTCTCATCCCCCATCACCGAACTCATTATGAAAGCGCGCATAACCTTCAAATCTGCAACACAGGCATCGCTCTTCACAACAGGTATGAAGAATGCAGGTTTCAGCTCCGCATCGGCAGAAAACAGTCTCTCAAACGACAGCATATACCAAAGCGGCTCTGATGTTTACTTCAATTGGTATTCTGTCAATGCAAAATAAGGTGCGAATCTTAATTTGAACGGTAATAACAACATGTTTTTTAAAGAAAAAGCCCCGAAAGCAGGACTTCATGCTTTCGGGGCTTTTTTGCTTGAGGGAGCGGGTTTGTGAGATTCTTCGCCTGTGGGTCGGAATGATAGCGTGGCGGGTTGTTATTTTACGGGTTTTGACCCTTCCGTCTTGACCGCTTGCGGTCAAGCCACCTCCCCTATGAGGGGAGGCTATAAGAGATTCTTCGCCTTTACCCCTCAGAAACATAGTCGTTCTGCTCACTGCCGTTCGCATTACGCCTTGTTTCTTCACCTCAGCACCTCGCTTCATCGTCCACCGGACGCACTTCGGCGCTGCGGCTCAGAATGACATATTAGGGGTTAGGTGGCAGGTGCGGAACGCCGGACGGCGTTCCCTACAGGCGTCACCTGCGGTGACACCTTCCCCTAAAGGGGAAGGCTTAAAAGCGGACGGATGATACCGCCTCTATGGGTTGTTTATGGAAAGATTGGGGATGGGGTTATTTGCCTACGCAGAAGCGGGAGAAGACTTCGTCGATGACGGCGTCTGCCGCTTTTTCGCCGGTGAGTTCGAGAAGGGCATCGACGGCGCGCTGTGCGCAGACCGTTACGGCATCAAGGGTTACGCCCGTCCGCAAGGCGTCCGCCGCCTCGTTAATGCAGGCGAGGGCGCGCACGCAGCAGTCCCTTTGCCTCTCGCTTTGCAGGCAGGGGTTTTCGGGGTTGAAGCCCTCGGCGCAAAGCAGGTCGGAGACGGCTTTTTCAAGTTCTTTTTCGCCCTCGCCCGTCTGCGCCGAGATGCGCACGACGGCGGAGACGTAACTGCCGATATCCGGAATATCCGCCGCTTCGGGCAGGTCGGTTTTGTTTATGACTGCGATGCTCAGCCTGCCTCTGCACGCTTCGAGAATCGAAATATCATCTGAATTGAGGGGCTCGGAGGAGTCGAAAACGGCGAGGATGAGGGCGGCTCTTTCCATACGGGTTTTTGCGCGCTCTACGCCGATGCTCTCAACACGGTCATCCGTTTCGTGAATGCCCGCCGTGTCGGAGACATTGAGAATAAGCGGGCCGAGGCGGACGCTCTGCTCGACGACATCTCTTGTTGTGCCCGCAACATCGGTGACAATCGAGCGCTCGCAGCCGGAGAGCAGATTCATTAGAGTGGATTTGCCGACGTTTGGGCGCCCGACTATGGCTGTGTCAACGCCTTCGGTAAAGACTCTGCCCGAGTCGTAGCGTTCGATGATCTCTTCAATATCCTTTGCCGCCGCTGTGAAAACGCCGAGCATTTCAGCGGGGGACGTGTCTTCAATTTCATCATAGGGATAGTCAACCCAGGCGGCGAGGGAGGCGAGAACAGCAGTTATTCTGCCTGCGCACTCCGCTATTTTTTTGCTCAGGCGCCCGTCGAGGGTGTTGAGGGCGGCGGTTGCCGCCTGCCTGCCTTTTGCGCTTATGAGCGACATAACCGCTTCGCTCTCGGCAAGGTCGATTTTGCCGTTTAAGAACGCTCTTTTTGTGAATTCGCCCGCCTGAGCGGGAACGGCGCCCGCATTGAAGGCGGCGCGCAGAACGGCTTTAGTGACATAAAGACCGCCGTGGCAGGTGATTTCAGCCGTGTTTTCACCCGTGTAGCTGTGCGGAGCGCGAAAAACAAGGCATACCGCTTCGTCAATTCTTGTGCCGCCGTCGTGAACGGTGCCGAAATGAGCGCGGTAGCCCTTGGTATCGGCAAGATTCTCGCCGTTAACGGGAGTGAAAATCTTTGCCGCTGTTTCTATTGCGTTTTCTCCCGATATTCTCACGACGCCGAGGGCGCCCGCCGCCTCGGGAGTGGAGATGGCGGCTATTGTGGTGTTTTCCATAAAAAATCAATCCTCAAAAAGGGGGACTCTCTCGCCGTTTAAGCGCAGGCAGATTCTGTCAAACGCCTTTGACGCGGGGGAGTTTTTGTCGGGCTGTATGCCCGTGACGGAGGAGGTGACGATGGCAAAATCCTCCGGAACGACGCCGATGAGCTTTGCCGCGACGGAGTCGATACAGTCGTCAATATTGAGAAGGCGGCCCTTTGTGACGGGTTTTTCGACAAATCTGTTTATAATCAGTTCGGGATTTTCAAAGCCGAGGGCGCGCACCTTTGCCGCCGCTGTGCCGCACGAGCGCACGCAGACGCTGTCGGGAGTGGTGACGAGAACGGCGTTGCCGGCGGCTGAGCAGGCGAGCTCAAACGCCTCGCCGAGACCTGCGGGAGCGTCGAAAAGCATAAAATCGAAGTCGCCGTCGAGCACGTCGAAAAGGTTGCGGACCTCTTCGGCGGTGAACGCCTCATCAAAGGCGACGGGGGCGGGGAAAAAGGCGAGACTGCCTTTGTTTATTACCGCATCTTTTATGGAGCATCTGCCGAGGATGACATCGCCCCAGTCAAAAACAACGGTTTCGCTCACGCCGAGCATAAGGTCGAGAGAGCGCAGACCGATGTCAAAATCCGCAATCAGGACGCGCAGACCTTTTTCGCTCATTGAGCGGGCGATGCCGAGCGCGACGGAGGATTTGCCTACGCCGCCCTTGCCCGATACAAACACATATTTTTTTGCCATAATTCTACCTCTGCCTCAACCAATAAGTGAATTTTCCGCCTGTGCCCCGGCGGGAGTTTCGCCGTCGGAGAAATAATACTCATAAATGGCGGCGGCTACGGGGGCGACGTAAGTGCCCGAGGTCATACCCTCGCCGACGACAGCCACTGCAATTTCGGGGTTGTCGTAAGGGGCGAAGGAAATGAAAAAGCCGTTGTTTATTTTGGTGGATTTGCCGTTGATTTTTCTGTATTCCTGCGAGGTGCCTGTTTTGCCCGATGGGTCGATGCTGCGCTTTAAGTGTGAGAAATACTTGCGGCAGTAGCCGATTTTGCAAAGGCGGTGCATACCCTCGCGCACGAGGTCGAGCGTCTTCTGGGAAAGACCGACTTTGTTGACGATTTCGGGGGTTTTCTCAACAACCACGCGGGAGTTGTCGTATCTTAAAACGGATTTGACGAGGTGGGCTGAGTAGCGGGTGCCTCCGTTTGCTATTGTGGCGCAGTAGTTGCAGAGCTGGATGGGGGAGACGAGGTTGCCCGCCTGACCGATTGCCGACTGGACTGTGTAGCCGGGAAGCCAGGGCTGGTTGAGCGATTCGCGGTATTCGGGAGAATCAAGGATGCCCGCCGCCTCGCTGACTTCAACACCCGTTTTCTGACCGAAGCCGAAGAGGACGCGGTATTCGTTCATCTTTGTTATACCGAGGTTTTTGCCGACCTCGTAGAAGAAGGTGTTGCAGCTCTCCTGTATGGCGTGAACGACATTGACGTAGGGGGTGGCGTGCGCCTGCTCGCATTTGAACTCCTGGCCGAGATAAATATATTTACCGTAGCAATAGACGGTGTAGTTTTCATCAATAAGCCCCGTTTCGAGCGCCGCGCAGGCGACGGACGGCTTCATTGTGGAGCCGGGGGCGTAGGAGCTTTGCAGGGCGCGGTTCCACAGGGGGTCGCCTTTTTCCTGGCTCAGCTCGGAGTAATTGTCATAATATGAAGAGATGTTGTAGGTGGGGTATGAGGCGCTGCAGAGAACCTCGCCCGTGTTGCAGTCGATGGCGACAACCGCGCCTGCGGGGGTGACCATATTGCCCTTTTCGCCCGCATAGTCGTTTATCGCTTTGGCGAGCGCATCCTGCGCCACCTTCTGGAGACCCGCATCTATTGTGAGAACAACGGTGTTGCCCTGCTCGGGGCCTTTGGTGATTTCATCGCCTGTTACCTTGCCGGAGGCGTCGGTATAGACGGTTTTGACACCGGGCTTGCCGCGCAGATAGCTCTCCATTGCGTATTCGATGCCGCTCTTGCCGATGGTGTCGGTGATTGAGTAGCCGTCATCCTTTTTTTCAGCGTATTCCTCGGCGTTGATGAAGCCGACCGTGCCGAGCAGGTGCGGAGCCACGGTGCCGTCGGAATAATCGCGGTAGGGAACAACCTCGACATCCACGCCGCGGTAGAAAAGACTGTTCTCTTTGACGGCGGCGACGGTTCTTTCGCTGACATCGTCGGCAAAGGTGTAGGGAGTGCTTATGCCGAAGCCGATTTCTTTCATCGCGAGGCAGACAGAGCCGATTTTAAGGGCGTCCGAAACGGAATAATCTTCGAGACCGTATCTTGAAACGAGGGCGTCAAAGCAGTTCTGCGCCGTTGCGTAATCGTTCAGGTTGAGTAAATCCTCGCGCTTGATTTTTTTGATGTCGGAGTCGCGCTCCGCAATAAAGGCGGGCTTGCCTTCGGAGTCAACCTCGAGAGGCAGGGTGTTGTTCCAGCTCTCACCCGCGCTCTCGAGCTTGCGGATGAGGTTGATGATTATTTTATTGCGCTCCTCCTGCTCGGACGGCGTCGGGAAATAGGCGCCGTCGAAAACGAGGGCGTAGCCCTGATGATTCTCAACAAGGGGAGTGCCGTATCTGTCAACTATTTCGCCCCTGGCGGCGGAGACCGGAACCGTGCGCTGCGAGACGGAGTTGCTCTCTGCCCTGTAGGAGCTGCCGTTGACGAGCTGGAGCTGTGCCATTTTGCCGGCAAACACTGCGAAGACCGCTATGAAAAGCAGGGCGGCGGTTATTCTTCTGTATTTGTTTTGTGCCACGGTTTTGCCTCCTTTCGTTTTTGTTGAGGGAGTATGAGATTCTTCGCCTGCGGTTCAGGATGACAGTTGTTTTTGGAAAATTGCAATGAAATTGCGGGCGAATAATATTCGCCCTTACGGTTGCAGGGGAAGTGAGGTATGGATGAAAACCCTCTCCGTTACGCTGACGGGGGTGGTTAATCTTCTCTGTCGAGGTCGGTGTGGACGGAGTAATCGTGAAGGAAGGCGTTTTCGACTGCCGAGACGATGAGGAAAACAACAGGCGAGAGGGCGACCGTCCAGATAAACGAGGGAAGGTAATATGTAAGAAGGGCGTGCGGCGCACTGCCGAGCCCGCCTATAATATAGCGTAAAAGCCAGTGACCGACGCAGAAAACGGCGGTCCAGACGCTTGTAAGCAGGAGGTTTGTAAGGATGTTGGGTCTCATCACGCTGTTGAGGAGCGAGCCGCAGGCAAAGCCCGCGACGACGAGAAAAATCGCATAGTAATCGCTGCCCGAGGCGGAGACATCCCAGAGCGCTCCCGCGAACAGACCGAAAAAAATTCCTCCGATATCCTTTTCAAAAATCGAGACGCTGACTACCGCGGGGATGAGCAGATACGCCTTCGCTCCGAAAAAGGAGGGGAACCAGCCCGGCGTGTTCTGAAGAACACTCAATATAAGCACAACGGCGGCAACGCTTGCGAGCCGCCCTGCTTTTTTTAAGTTTTGCCTTTGCTGTTCAATCATCGTTTTCTGACTTTTGCACCTGTATGTTTGAAATTACTGCATGCCCTGACCTTCAAATTCGGTGATTACGAAAACGCCGGTTACGGTTTTGAGATCGGCGGCGGGTTCGATTATTGCCGCGGCGCTGATGTCAACGGTGGCGTCGTCAATCTCGGTTATTGTGCCGATGACGAGGTTTGCGGGGTAAACTCCGCCGACGCCCGAGGTGGAAACAATGCCGCCGATTGTGACGGGGGTTGTGCCCTCGAGGTTGGGCATGTGGCAGAGACCTTTTTCTGCAAGCTCAGCCGTTGTTGTGACATAGCCCGTTGTTGCAGTGCGTATTTCGTAGCAGCTGACGTTCACGTCGGGGTTGAGAATTGTTCTGACCGTGCAGGTCGTGGGAGTTACCGCGCTGACTACTCCGACGAGGGAGCTGCCGTAAACGACAGGGTCCTGGACGGAGATGCCGGCAAGACTGCCCCTGCTTAAAGTAAACTCGGAGGCAAAATCGGTGCTGTCGCGGCCGATGATATTTGCCTCGCAGTATTTCTGGTCGGGGTTTGACTGCTTTAATTCGAGGAATTCTTTATATAACTCGTTCTGCCGTTTTAACTGCTCGTATTCGACAAGGCGGCTTCGCATTGAGTCGAGCTCTTTTTGAAGTTCATCCTTTTCGGCGCTGATGACGGATGCCGAGCGGAATGAATACGGGATATCCGAAAGCTCGCGCGACAGAGCGGCGGCAAGCTTCTGCGCCGGGCTGAACACAAAGCCCGCCGCCCGTGAGAGCGGCGAAGTTGCGTTGTGCGAGAATACGGCGATGAAGCAGCCGAGTGTGAGTGCGGCGATGACCGCTATGAAGATTTTGAACGCTGTTTTACGGAAAAAGCGCATATCTTGACTCCGTATCAGATGTATTTTTTGTTGCCGAGCGCCGCTAAGGTGTCGTTGTCAAGGCAGACTCCCGTGCCCCTGACAACGCAGTCGAGCGGGTCGGACGCGACGATGACGGGAATCTTTGTTTCAACCGAGATAAGACGGTCAAGCCCTCTGAGAAGGGCGCCGCCGCCTGTGAGGGTGATGCCGTGGTCTATGATATCCGCCGCGAGCTCGGGCGGGGTTTTTTCGAGCGTTGATTTTACGGCGTCAACTATTCCGCTGACAACGTCGGAGAGCGCTTCGCGCACCTCTTCGCTGGTGATGTCGACGTTTTTGGGCAGGCCGTCCATAAGGTTGCGCCCTTTGATGTTTACGGTGCCCTCGCCGTCATAGGGGAAGGCGGAGCCGATTTTGACTTTGATGTCTTCGGCGGTGCGCTCGCCTATAAGCAGATTGTATTTCTTTTTGACGTAGGCGATTATTGCCTCGTCGAATTTGTCGCCCGCGACACGGGCGGACTTTGAGGTGACGACGTCGCCCAGCGAAATTACGGCTACCTCGGAGGTGCCGCCGCCGATATCGACAATCATACTGCCCGACGCCTCGGCAACGGGGAGACCCGCTCCGATTGCAGCCGCCATGGGCTCTTCAATCAGACTGACGTATTTTGCGCCCGCGCTTTTGGCGGCATCGTAAACCGCCTTGCGCTCAACCTCGGTTACGCCCGAGGGGATGCAGATCAATATTCTTATTCTTGTCAGGGGGGAGCGGTTTGTGACTCTTCTGACAAATTCTTTAATCATATCGGCGGTGACGTCAAAATCCGCTATGACACCGTCTTTGAGCGGACGCACGGCGGTAATTGAGCCGGGGGTGCGACCTATCATATCCTTTGCCTCGCTGCCGACGGCGACAACCTTGGGCGGATTGAGCTTGCGGTCAACCGCAACAACGGAGGGCTCGCGGATTACTATGCCCTTGCCCTTGACATAAACGAGGGTGTTTGCCGTGCCGAGGTCAATGCCTATATCCTGGGTGAATAACATCTCGCTCCTCCTTAATAAAGAACCAGTGTGTCGAGAACTTTCTCAAATTCCGAGTTTGAGATTTTTGCATCCTTCGACTCGCAGCGGACGCCGTAAACAGCGTTTTCGCCCTCGAAGGT
The DNA here is from genome assembly GCA_016288315.1 of Clostridiaceae bacterium. Classification (GTDB taxonomy): domain Bacteria; phylum Bacillota; class Clostridia; order Oscillospirales; family Acutalibacteraceae; genus CAG-177. Next base: position 22,892 of record JAEEYU010000005.1, read on the forward strand.
GTAGTAGCAGATGACGCGGAGCTTGAAGTTTTCCGCCTGCTCCTTGCTGACGTTTTCGTTGACCTTTGCGCCCGAAATCTCAACGCGGGTGCAGGTGGCGTCAACGCCTGCTATTTTAAGCTTTGTTGTTTCTTCCTTTGTGACGACGGAAGCGTCCCTTGTGAATTTGAAAAGCTTTTCGCCGGGTGTTTCGGTTTTGCCCGCCTGCTCCTCTTTGCTGCGAGCGGAAATAACCATTTTTGAGGTGGCGTCGGCGTCGTCGGTGTCAAGAATGACGGTCTGGTTGCTCTGCGAATACTGCCAGCCCTTGGGGATGGATACGCGGAAGTAGCGGGACTCGACGATATCGCCGATGACGGTTGCAGCCGAGACGGCAACTGCGGTGGTGACTACCTCACCCTCGGAGTTCTTTATGGGCTCGCCGTTCTCTCCCGTCATGGGGACTATCATTCTGCCGTCTTCATCGCGGGCAAGCGCGCCGTCCTCCTGGGTTACGGCCGCCATTTCGCCCATACCCGCCATTGTGACGTTTTCGGTGCCCTTTATTTTGTTGCCGCAGCCCGTGAAGACTGTGAGAACAAGGATAAATGCAGTTAAAATTACAAGTGATTTTTTCATTTTCTTTTCCTCCCGTGCGAGTGGTAATGTGATTTCAATTAAAAAAACTATTGAATTTTCAATTTTAATTTGCCAAAGCCACCTTGAGTATAAAACTCGACTTTGGAAAAAGCATCTTTTATTTCAAATTCTACCGAGGGGCTTTTAAGATACAAACATTTTGTTTGAATAATATGCTTTCCAGATTGAACCATAAGGGTTGTTGATTCTCCATCTGCTAAAACGGCAACTTCCTTATCATCTATGAGCACCTTATAATCTGCGCCTGCTGAATCTTTCTTTTTCCTAGTAATAGTAACGTTAGGCTTGTCAACCATTTTATCTATAATGTCCAATCCTTCCAATGCTTTTGTATTAGAAGGATCCATTTTTATTACAGATTCAAAGCAGTGTTTCGCATCAAACTTATTCCCTTCGCGTAAATACCTTTCCGCCAATAACAAATTACCTTCAATTTCCCTTGTGTAATCTGTTTTTATTCGGTTTTCTATTATTTGTTTTTCCTGAACAATTTTAGTTCCACAATATGAGCAAAAGCCAAATTCTCTTGAGTCATCAAGCTCTACTGAAGCACCACATTCAGGACATTTTAAAGCAATAAATCCCATGTTTCAATACTCCTATACAGAATAGCTGATACCTACTCGTTGCCTCTCTCGTTGAGAAAGGCTTCCTGGTTTTATCTTGCATTGAGCGCCGCAAATGCCTCTTTGTTGTTTTTGTAAAGTGTTTTGTAAACCGCATAGTTTTTGTCATAGGCGGCTTTCTTTGTTTTGTCGGGAACAAATCTCTTTACTGCGGGGATGAGTTCCTTTGACGCTTCGATGCTCTTGATGAAGCCGAGACCGACGGCCACGAGAACTGCCGCGCCTACAGCGCCGATGTTCTGCGGGGATTCAACCGTCTCGACAACCTTGCCGGTGCAGTCGGAGAGAATCTGGCAGGTTACATCCGAAAGGGCGCCGCCGCCGACGAAGCGGAGGACATCGGAGGTTTTGACCTTCTTCTCCTGCGTTTCGATGAACCAGCGCATGTGCATGCACACGCCCTCGATGACGGAGCGGATAAGCTCGCTCTTGCCTGTTTCGAGACTGATGTTGAAGAACATTCCCCTTGAGTTGGGGTCTTCAAACGGGCAGCGGTTGCCGTGGAGCCAGGGCGTGAAAACAACGCCGTTGCTGCCTGCGGGAACGTCTGCGATAATCTTTGAAAGATAATCATAAAGACTGGTGTAAACCGTCTCTTTGCTTTCGGCGACGTGGGTTTTTTCGAGGAAGATGCCGATTTCATCAAGGGCGAGGTGATCCTTGACCCATTCGAGGCATTTGCCCGCCGTTTCAAGCTCGGCGAAGTAGTTGAATCTGCCGGGGTCGGCGTTGACTATTGCTGCCATGAGGGCGGCCGTGTCAACGATGCTCTTGTCAACGACGGTGCTCACCCAGCCGGATGTGCCCTGATAAACGTGGGTGTCGCCGAGACCCGACGCACCTGCGCCCACGCCGATAAGCGACGCGTCGCCGCCGCCGCCGAATACTGCGGTGCCTTCTTTAAGACCGAGCTCGGCAGCCGCCTTTGCGGTGAGACCGCCGACCTTGTCGGTGCATTTGACGAGGCGGGGAAGGTGATTTACGTCAACCTCGAGGAGCTTTGCGATTTTTTCGCTCCAGCAGCCCTTTTTGTAATCATACATAAGCGTGCCGAAGGCGGAATCCTGAGTCATTACATAGTCGCCCGTCATTCTTGATATGAGATATTCCTTGACGTCGAGCCATTTGTAAACCTTTGAGAACGCTTCGGGGTCATTGTCTTTGAGCCAGGCGTATTTGTAGGCGGGGTCTTTGACCGAGCAGGAAACGGCGCCCGTAATCATAAGCGAGGGGATGAGCTTTGCGATGTTTGCGCCTGCAATCTGCGGACCGTAAGCCATAATTCTTTTGAGCTGAGCCGTTGCGCGCTGATCCATATAGCTGAACGCTCTGTGAACGGGATTGCCGTCTTTGTCAACGAGAACAAGACCCTGCATCTGCGAGCAGAAGGAGATGCCCTCAACCTGATCGGGAGTTACGGCTGTTTTGGCGAAGAGCTGATTTGTGGTGTTGCACATTGCCGCCCACCACTCGTCGGGGTCCTGCTCCGCACCGCCGCCGGGCAGAATATAGAGTTCATAGCCCTGCATGGCATCCGCTACGAGCGTTATTGTGTCATCAATTCTGAAAAGGCAGGTTTTGACACCCGTTGTGCCGATGTCGTAAGCAAGAACGTAGATTGACTTATTCATAGGTTTACCGTCTCCTTTTTTGCCGGCGTTAAGACCGCGGCCGCAAAGCCGGCAGATAATTATGCAGATTAATTATATATTAAAATATAGAATATATCAATTACCAAAATAATAAAATTTTGTGACAAAACATTAAACATTATGATTCTGTGCGGAAAGCCTGGGGGGATTAACCGTTTTTACACATTTCCGCACCGCTTTCAAGCAGTTCCCGGTTGAAGTCAAGCAGATTGAAAATTCCGTCTTCGCTGAGCACTCCGCAGGGCAGGTCAACGGGGAGCTTGCCCTGCTCGCAGACGGCAAAATCGTTCTTCCACGCCTTGCTCTGCAGGTAGGCGTCGAGCTCTTTGATTCTGCCCTGAACGGCTTTGAACTCCGCCAGGGCAGACTCGTATTTTTCAAGCGTTTTTACGGCGTCTTTCATAATATTCTCATAGTAGGTTATTCGCTCGATACGGTTCATAACTGCCTCCGTTTTTTGTTGATATACTTAAACTATAACAATAATTTTACCCGCCGTCAAATGCGGTGCTATTGAAAAATAACATTTTCGGTGGTATAATTTAAGTGTTGAAAATTTTAAATCAAAGGGAGGAGATTACAATGTTCTGTCTGAGAAAAATGCTTGCCGTGATTCTTGCGGCTGCCGCTGTTTTTTCGCTTTGCCTGCCCGCCGTTTTTGCATCGGGTGAGGACGCTCCCGACGCAGGAGCGTTTGAGACGGTGGGACGCCCCGCAATTATCAGCGCAGGAGCCGTGAACATACGCGAACTGCCTTTTGCAACAGCGAAGAAGATGTCGGAAATCACCGCGGGCAAAGAGATTTTTGTGCTTGACAAAACACAGGATTCAGAAGGCAACTGGTGGTTGCGATTCAATTTCACTCCCGCCGACGGCAGCGCTATGACGGGCTATGTCATGGCAAAATACTGCAATCTTGTTCTCGACATCGGCATGGTGACGGCAGGGGCCGTAAACGTGCGCAAAACAGCGAGCACATCAGGCGAGAGAGCGGGCGGACTCACGCACGGAGACGGTGTATATATCTTTGAAATACAGAGCAACTCCGAGGGCGAGTGGTTCAGGATTCAATATAACGGCAGCCCCGCATATATTCAGGCAAAATATGTGGGAATTATGCAGCTGCCCGCAAAGGATTCGGTGCCTGCGAAATACAAAAGTATTGTTACGGCAAAGGCGGTATTCAAAAATGTTCCCGCCGGCTACAAGGCCGTTGCAGACGGCAAAACGGTGATTTCGCAGGGCGAGGAAAACCTTGCTGTTTCAGCCGAACTCGGTCAGCTCGCAGACAGCCGGCTTGTGTTTATCCGCCTGTATGATGCGGACGGAAAACTCAAGGGCGAGAAGGCGGTAAGCATTGAGGTTGACAATAGCTTTTTCGGCAAAATCGGCGCATTTTTCGGCTTTATCTTCAACGGCTTCAAGTGGAACAGTCAAGTTGTTGAAATCGCATAAACAAGGCATAATCAAAGAAACAAAGAGTGTTTGAGTCTGTGAAAGGAGCAAAAAAATGAAAATCATCAGAAAAGGCGTTGCGGCTGTGCTTGCGGCGGCAATGATTCTTACCTTGTGCGCTTTTGCGGCATCCGCCGCAAAGAGGCCGACCTACCTGCTCCTGGGCGATTCGATTGCCTACGGGCAGGGCATAGTAAACAGCAGAGACGCCTGCTACGGCAGGATTGTTGCCAACACGAACAACTACAATTACATGAACGACGCAATAAGCGGAACAACGAGTGGGGCGCTTCTGCTTCTGCTTAAAGAGGACGCAATAATCAAGGATGTTAAAAAGGCGGACATCATAACAATCTCGACGGGAGGCAACGATTTTTTAACCAGAAACTGGGTAGGAATGGGGCTTTTCGGCATAGCTACGGGAGATTACTCAAAGCTTGACCCGATTGTTGCGAAATTCACGAAAAATCTTGCCGCGATAATAAAGACGGTCAGAAAGCTGAACCCGAAGGCGACGATAATCGTGCAGACGATTTACAACCCGCACAACGACATCTGGACGGAGGCGTTTCAGCAGGGAGTTGACCGCATGAACAATGCGATAAAAGCCGTAAAAAAATCGACGGGCGGTTTTGTGATTGCCGACGTGGGAGCGGTAATCAGCGGGCATCCCGAATATATAGCCGTTGACACAATCCACCCCAACGCAAAGGGCAACATAGCAATAGCCCAATATATGCTGAAATTCCTCAAAAAGCTGGGGCTCGGCACAAAGACGAAGCCCGTAATCAAGGTTCAGCCCGTCAGCATAATCAAGTGATATTCAATAAATCAGAACAGGAAACACGGTGAAATGAGATTCCCCCGTCCGCAGTCCGCGGACGGGGGATGATTTTTACTGATTAAACAATAATCATAAAACGCTGTTACACAAGAGAAAAAGCAAACAGCGTAACTGAATGGAATTTATGCATAAGTAAAAAACAGCCCGAACTTATTTCCGATTTGAAATAAGTTCGGGTTATGTGCGCTTGGCGGGCGTGTTGGGGCTCGAACCCGCGTCGTCGCGGGCTGCGTATCGCTCGCGCCGTCGCCATAAAAATCAGAACGCTCCCGCTCTCGTTCTCTCCGCCGCTCCTCCTTTTCCCCAAAAAGTCTTTTCGGACTTTTCGGGGACCCCTTTTGAAAGAGGTCAGGTTTTCTCACCCCGCATAAGCGGGCATAAAAAACAGAGATATGCCGTTGAAAGAATAAAAACCGGGTGTCATAAAGGCAAAAAACCTTGATTTCGGGCTGAATTTTTCAAAATAAAAAAATTTTTAAATTCTTTAAATTTTCAACTGAAAAGCAGAAACCGTTGTATCTCAATGGTTTCCGATGCCGAAGCATTCGCAGATGATGTTGCCGAGGTTGCTTATGAAAAAGCGGTAGAGGTTGTATCCGATAAGGTCCGTGAAGAAACAAGGAATGAAGATTTTGCCTTGATTGAGGAATACGGTAGTTCGATCATAAATAACCCCAAAAATTCGGAACCCGTGAGGAAGATTACAAAAAATCTCTTCACGGGTTTGTTGCAAAGATTCAGAGGTATGACGGAGAGAATAAACGAAA